>NZ_JBSHNE010000003.1:0-46425 GCF_053646035.1 Streptomyces sp. NPDC055287
ACTCCGTCAACGGCAAGAAGAACGACGGCAAGGCCAAGGAGTCCCTCCAGGTCGTGGACGTGGCGCAGCTGCTCCTCGACTCGGTGAGGACCCCGTCGGCAGAGGCGGCAGAGACGGAGGAGACGGAAGCCGGCGAGGCCAAGTCGGAGGGCGCGCCCGCCGCATCGGACAGCGATCGCGTCGCGGGAGGCCCGGCGCCGGTGAAGTAGCGAACGGCTGAGGACGAGGCGGCCGGAGCGGCGGCTGGCGCAAACCCAGCCGCCGCTCCGCCCGCCGTACGACCTGCGACGGACCCGAGACGTCAGGGGGTGACTGCCGGCACTGCGGCTACCCGTCACGTGGCTCCAACGGCACTCCTACCAAATGGACTCGACCCATTCGGGGTGGTCGATGAAGGGGTTCCTGTTGTGCTGGTAGGCGCTGTATATGACGTCGTTGCGACGCTGCTCGAACGTGTCCGGCGGGTCCTGGAGGGACCACTGCTTCAGGACGCTGAGGCGGCCGATCGCGGGAAGTGAGCCGTTGCTGACCCGGTCGTTGGGTTCGAGGTCGGCGAAGCCGTCACCGCCGTCGTAACGGACGGCCATGTAAAGGATCATGCGGGCAACGTCGCCCTTGACGGCGTTCCGGGGCTCGAAGCTGTCGGCGTCGGTGTAGTTGCCCGTCGCGCCGGACACGGCACTGCCGCCGTTGTCGAAGTCCTTGTTGCCACGGATGTTGTTGACCGTGACGTCTTCCGGCCGCAGGTGGTGCAGGTCGGTGCCCGGTCCGGTGGTGGTTCCGAAGTCGCCGTGGGACTTGGCCCATACGTGCTCGCGGTTCCAGTCGCCGGTATTGCCGCCGTTGCGGGTCTTGGCGATGGACTTGCCCGTGTACAGCTCGATCACATTGGCCGTGTTGGCAGGGTCCTGGTCGGTGTTCTTCAGCGCCGTCCACACCTGGTCGTACGACACCGTGGACTGCGTACTGATGATCGTGTGCAGGGTGCTCTTGAGCGCCGCACCGCTCTTGCCCTCCGCGGCCGCGTAGTACGTGCTGACGTCCGGCGTAGCAGCGACGGCGGTTGTCGCGGTGTCAGAGCTCACAACGGCGGGGCGCGCCTGCGTGGGGGAGGCTGCGGCGATACCTATGGACGCGGCCGCGGTCAGGGCGGCGGCCCATCTCAGGTTGGTACGACGGGACATGGGGATGGTGTCCTCTCACGGGCGCCCGCCACTGCGGCGGACGGTCACGACGGTGATCGGACCCTGCCACAGCACAGGTAACACCGGATGACATCCACGCAACAACCACAACTCAGATAACAACTGTTCGGCGCAGGGTCCGGTATGTCAGGCTGTCGTGTGGACGAAGAACTGTGGCTGCGGAACCAGACGTGGGCGGACCTTGACCCGACGGGCCGCACCTTCGACGCGGACGACGCGTACGACGTGGTCGCCGCGATCCCGATTCCGGAGCAGGACCCCGATCGGATGCGGGGGTTCCGCTACCAGGACGCGGTGACCCGCGCGCTGGCCGACCGGTTCGGCACCTGGGTCGTCGGCTGGAACGACTCGACGCACTTCGGCGGTCCTGTCGAGGCCTGGTGCTGCCCCTCCCACTCGGTCACCACCGAGGAGGAAACCCCGGACCGGGTCGTGGACTCGCTGGAGGAGTGGTGCGACTGGCTGCGGGAGCTGGCCGAGAAGTTCGACCGCCTCTCCCCCGCCCCGTACGCCTCGGACGAGGACCGGCAGTGGGCGTGGGAGCGGGCCACGGCCCGGCTGGTGACAGTGGTGCTGGACCGTACCTCCTGCGAGGCCGGCTGGTACGGGCACTGCGTGCTGGTGCTGCGCTGGTACCTGGAGAGCAACGGTGTTCCGCCCGAGCGGGCGCTCGAGTGGGTGGAGGAAGCCGTTGGTGGCCGGTTCAAGAGCTGGACTGACCCTGGACCGCTGCTGGTCGAAGACGTGGCCGTGCGGATAGCCGCCCGTGCGGACCGCTGACCGCGGCAGGGCCCCCGACGACCTGCTGGTGTGGCAGGACGTACGCGAACGGGTGGACTGGGCCGGGGCCTGCCCCGACGTGACCGGCCCGGTACGCGGCGCCCGCGACGGGATCGCGGACCACGCGGCGGCGTCCGGGCCCACGCGGGGCGAGGACCGGGCCGAGCGGCTGGGGGCGGCCTGGAGGCAGGCGTACGCCGATGCGCGCGCCGGCCGCCGGCTGGACTTCGAGCGGCTCGCCGGCTGGCAGCGGACCGTACTCGGCGTTCCCCGGGCAGCGTTCCGCACCCGTACGGCCTTCGCCAAGGGCGGCCGTGAGCGCTACGGACTGCGCGGGGACACCACGCGGCGCTTCGCCGCCTGCCTCGCCCAGAGCCGCGCGTCGTCCGTACCGCTGCCCGCGAGGGCCGCTCGTCTGTATCTCGACGTCGCCTTCTTCCACCCCTTCGACGACGGCAACGGCCGTGCCGCACTGCTCGCCCTCGGCCATCTGCTCGCCACCGAGGACATCGTGCCGGCCTGGGTCGGCCCGCTCACGGTCGCCCGTTACGCGGACGACCCGGAGGGAGCCGCCGAGCTGGCCCACGTAGTGCACCTGCTCATCACCCGGCCGCCCCGCCGGACCCACTTCGGCGGCGCAGACCAGAGCCGCTGACGAACTGTCACCCCACATGGAGACGGAACCTGACGGGACAGCCTCCCTGGAGAGGCCGCAGGACGTGGCGGCGCAAGGCGTGGCGGCGCAGCCGTGCGCCTGCGGGGGCTGGATTGTTCTCGCGCGGGGTTGGGCAATGTTGTGGTCATGATCACCACTGCGCCACCCATTCCCCAGGCTCCGGGGTCACTCCCCCTTCTCGGCCACGCGATACCCCTCATGCGCGACAATCTCAGTTTCATCGCCTCACTGCGGAATCAAGGCCCCCTCGTCAGGATCTACCTTCAGCCGGGCCAGCCGACGATCGTCGTCAACGACCCCCCGCTGATCCACCAGATGCTGGTGGACCTCGCACCGAGCCTGGACAAGGGCCGCTTCTTCGGAAAGATGGGCCAGGTACTCGGTGGCGACAGCGTCGTCACCGCCGCGGGCGCGGCGCACGTCCGCAAGCGGCGGCAGTTGCAGCCGGCGTTCCGCCACGCCGAGATAGCCCGCTACGTCGACCTCATGCGCGAACAGGTCACCAGGACGGTCACGGGCTGGAAGCCGGGCCAAGTCCTGGACGTGCGTGAGGTGATGGTGAAGCTGTCGCTCGACATGCTCGTCGAGACAGTGTTCTCGTCCAGCCTCGACCAACGGGCCTTTCACCAGCTACGGCGTGATCTGTCCGTCGTCATGAACGGCGTGGGAGCCCGCGTCATGCTGCCCGACTGGGTGGAAAGGCTGCCGCTGCCCGCGAACCGGCGCTTCAACGCGTCCCGGACAGCCGTACGCGCACTCATCGGTGAAGCGGTGGACGCACTGCGGGAATCCGGGCACGACACGGGGGACATGCTCTCGATGCTGCTGCGGGCCCAGGACGAGGAGACCGGTGGTCCGATATCGCGCCATCAGGTTTCGTCCGAGATCCTGACGCTCGCGGTAGCGGGTACGGAGACCACGGCGTCCGTCCTCAGTTGGATGCTGTACGAACTCGCACGGAACCCGGAGGTGGAACAGCGCCTCCACGGCGAGCTGGAGGACGTACTCGGTGACCGGCCCGTGCGCTTCGAGGACGTCGGCCGGCTCCCGTTCCTGCGCAACGTCATCAACGAGACCCTTCGACTGCACCACACGGGCTGGCTCGTCACCCGCCGTACGCTCACCGAAACCCGGCTCGGTGACTGGGACCTCCCCGCAGGTACCGAGCTGGCGTACTGCCAGCATGCCCTGCACCGCGATCCAGCCCTGTTCCCGGATCCGCTGCGCTTCATTCCCGACCGCTGGCTGGACGACGGTGCGGCGGCGGCTCTTCCCGAGGGCGCCTGGCTTCCGTTCGGTGCCGGTAAGCACAAGTGCATCGGCGACCATTTCGCCGTCACGGAGCTGACCACGGCGATCGCGACGATCGCCAGGGCGTGGCGGCTCGAAACGGTGCCCGGCCGGCAGGTCCGGCCCGTCGCGCGAGCGACGGTGCGGCCCAGCACGCTGCTGATGACCGCGACCCCCAGGAGCCGGACCGGCGATTGACGGAAATTGGCGGCCCGGCCTCGTGTTCCCGGACGGTCGTCAGCCCTGCGGAGCACCGTCCGCACCACGGGTGACGTCGGCCCACGCGTCCAGCTCGTGGAGGCGTGCGGTGAGGGCGGCGCGCAGGCCGTCCTCCGCCGCGCGCCCCAGGGCCAGACGCAAGGGCGGCTGCTTGGCGTCGACCGCGGTGACCACTGCCGCGGCGGCGCGCGCAGGGTCGATGAACGCTTCAGGGGGCAGCTCGCCGAGCGAGCTCTGCACGGCGCGTACGGTCGGGTCGTAGTCGCAGGCGGGTTCGGCGAAGACCAGGTGGGACAGGAACCCTGTGCTCATGTAGCCCGCCCACATGCTCGCCGCAGCGGCCGACGTCGCCCTGCGCGGCTCATGGATGCGGCTCAAGGCATGCCGGAACCCGCCGTGCCACCTCGGGTTCTACGACCGTACGCGCAACTCCTCCGCGGCCTACTGCAGTCCGAACCGGTGCGGAGCCCAGGTCGCCATGCGTACGTATCGCAGCCGCAAGGCGAAGCAGGAGGGCGGCCGTCCGAGCGCCTAGCCCGCCGCGAGAGCGCGCATCCGCACGGGGAAGCACGCGCTTCCGCACCCACCGTGAGCGAACCTGGGCGGAGCTCCGCTGTCCACATGACGGCCGGGCCCCCGAGCAGACGCCTTCCCGCGCGAGTGCGGCGGAGATTGCAGCACTACCACCGCGCCATCCACGACCCGGCGACTGTGCACGCCATGTGCGAGGACTACCGCGCAACGAACCCGCCGGCTCCAGCCGCGACTAGCCGGCCCGTTCGGCGCTCTCGCCCTCGGTCTCCACATGCGGCAGCACCCGGTCCAGCCAGCGCGGTGTCCACCAGGCGGCCTTCCCCAACAGCGTCATCGCGGCCGGCACCAGGAGCAGGCGCACGATGGTGGCATCGATGAGTACGCTCGCCGCCAGGCCCAGGCCGAGCATCTTGACCACGATGTTGTCGCTGACGATGAAGGCCGCGAAGACGCTGACCATGATCAGCGCCGCGCAGGTGATGACGCGTGCCGTGATTTCCAGGGCGTGCGCCACGCTCGCCCTGGGGTCCCCGGTCCGTAGCCATGCCTCATGGACCCGGGAGAGCAGGAAGATCTCGTAATCCATGCTGAGGCCGAAGACGATGGCGAACATCATCATGGGCACATAACTCTCGATCGGCACGTCGCCCGAGACGCCGAGCGCCGGACCTCCCCAGCCCCACTGGAAGACCGCCACCACGACGCCGTACGAGGCCGCGATCGACAGCACATTGAGTACAGCCGCCTTGACCGCGACGAGTACGCCGCGGAAGACGACCAGGATGACGAGGAAGGCGAGTCCGACGACCACCGCGATGATCAGCGGCAGACGGCTGGAGACGACGTCCAGGAAGTCCACTTGTGCCGCCGTCGTGCCCGTCACATAGGTCTTGGCATCGGTACCGGACACCGCCTGCGGCAGTACGTCGTCCACGAGATGGTTGACGAGCTGCGTGGTCCTCTCGTCCTGAGGAGCGGCGACCGAGTACGCGGTGCCGATCAGTACGTCGCCGTCCGACGTTGCCGTCAGCGGGGTGATCGTCGCGGCGTCGGGCACGTTGCTCAGGGTCTTCTGCGCCGTGGAGGCCAGCGAGGCGCGGTCTGCCTGGGGGACGGCGGACTGGTCGATCACGAGGGTCATCGGACCGTTCGAACCCGGCCCGAACGCCGAAGACATCAAGTCGTAGGCGCGCCGGTCGGTGAAGGACTTCGGGTCGGCGCCATCGCCGATGTGCCCGAGCTGGATGAACAGCAGTGGGAACGCGAGGACCGCCAGGACAACGACACCGGATGCCATGAACCACCACGGCCGGCGCTCCACGCGCTGGGCGTAGCGGTGCCATGCGCCGTGGGCCTCCTCGCCGGGCCCTGCATCGGTCTCGGCCACGGGCTTGCGTACGCGGTACTTGTCGATCCGTCGGCCGATCAGGCCCAGCATCGCCGGGACAAGGGTGAGCGCGCCGAGGACGGCCGTGACCACGGTGACCGCCGCGGCGAGGCCCAGCTTGCCGATGAAACTGATCCCGGACACCCACAGGCCCGACAGGGCGATGACGACCGTGCAGCCGGAGACAAGCACGGCCCGGCCGCTCGTCGCCGCCGCCGCCCCGGCCGCCGTGACCGGGTCCTGCCCGTTCATCACGTTCTGGCGGTGCCGCGTGATGAGGAAGAGCGCGTAGTCGATGCCGACGCCGAGGCCGATCATCGTGGCAAGCGTCGGCGAGACGGTGGCGAACGTGAACGCCGCGGCCAGCAGCCCGAGGAGAGCAAGTCCGCAGATCACGGCGATCAGCGCGGTCACCAGCGGGAGTCCCGCCGCGAGTACGCTGCCGAAGCCGATCAGGAGCACGAGGATCGCCACTCCGAAGCCGATTGCCTCGCTGGTGCGGTCGTCGGGTTCCGGCCGGGCCAGTTCGCCCAGCGGGCCGCCGTACTCCACGGTCACCCCGGCCGCGCGCAGTGGCTGCACCGCCGTGTCCACTCCGTCCAGGTAGGACGCTCCCAGCGTGGAGGGCTGGACGTCGAACCGGACGGTGACGTAGGCCGTCTTCCCGTCGGAGGAGTACGGTCCGACGTTCTTGGACCCGGTGGGGGGCGTGGTGCCGGGGGCCGGCAGGGGATTCTGCGCGCTGAGCACGTGAGGCAGCTTCTGAAGGTCCGTCACGACGGTCCCCATCTGGCTGCTGACGTCGGTCAGCGGCTTCGACTCGTCGTTCAGCACGATCTGGGCGCTGTAGCCGCCGGCGGTCGGCTCATGGGCCTCGAGGACGTCGAGACCGTCCTGGGACTGGGAACCGGGCAGGGAGAAGTTGTCCGAGTAGGAACCGCCGTGCGCGCGGTCCAGTACCTGGAGGCCCACGAGAGCGGCCAGCCACAGGACGACGACGGTCACGAAGTGGCGGGCGCACCACTCGCCGATGCGCCGCAACACGCCTTTGGGGCGGGCGGTGGAGGCGCGCTCGGCCGGGCCTTCGGCTGCGGGGTGTGACGAGGGCATGCGTTCTCCCGACGACCACGGCGCTGCCGCCCGGTCCGTGGGTGCTCGAGTGCGGCTCCCGGAGAGTGACGCACCGTACTACCCGCCATTGAAAGGGGCTCCGGCCGGCGGAGCACGCCCGCCGGGGAGAACGGGTGACAGGAGGGGCGGTGCGCCGAGAACCGCACGACAATGAGCGAGAGCCGTACGGATCCCGGGAGGCGACGTGCAACCGCAGTCCGGCGCCGTCCTGGTCCCCCTCGCCGTCGCACTGACCGTGACGACGGGCATGATCGAGGCGGTGAGTCTTCTCAGCCTCGGTCCGGTGTTCACCGCCATGCAGACGGGCAACGTGCTCTTCCTCGCCTTCGGGGTCGTGGGTGAGGGCGGACTGTCGATGGTGGCGCCGTGCACGTCCCTCGGCGCATTCGCGGTGGGCACGGTGATCGGGGCGCGGATGGAGTCCATGCTGGAGTCCCGCCGGCAGCGGTGGTTCAGCGTCGCCCTGTACGTCGAAGCGCTGCTGATCACCGCAGCCGCCTTCGGGGCCTGGGGACTCGAACGCGCCGAGGGCACGTTGACGGGGCGGCATGCCGGCGTGACCGCCGTACTCGCGCTCGCCATGGGCATCCGCGGTGTCACCACGATGCGGGCGAGCGTCCCGGACGTACCCACGACCCTGGTCACCCGGGCGATGACCGCGCTGCTCGGCGGCTCGCCGCTGGGCCACGACGCCGCCCTGGGCTATGGGAGCCGGGCCTGGGCACGCCGCAGCGCGTCGGTCCTCGCGATGTTCACCGGCGGTCTCATCGGTGCGTCCATGCTGCACAGCGGCCGGCCCGTGACTCTGGTGCTGCTGTCGGCCGCCGTGGTCGTCCTGGTCGTGGCCACGATCCGCATCAGCCACGCGCGGCTGCGCACCCGGTGAGCCCGGGCCCGGCCCTCGCAGCCCGAAGTGCGGACAGGCCCGGCCCTGCTCCGTGTGTGTTCTCGTACGGACCACCCCGGAAGTACAGGCTGTCAGAAGCCGGTTCCTCCCCGTCCCGTGCCGGTGGTGGCCTCCCGGCCGCGCGCCCGGTAGCTCTCCGCGTCGAGGGTGACCACCTCCGCGTGATGGGCGAGGCGGTCGACCGCCGCCGAGGCGACCCCCGCGTCGCCGAACACCTCCTCCCAGCGGCTGAGCGGCCGGTCGCTGGTGACGATCAGTGAGGCCCGCTCGTAACGGTGCGAGACGAGCTGGAAGAGGAGATGCGGCGCCTCGCCCTCGAGGGGCAAGTAGCCCAGCTCGTCAACGATCAGCACCGGATAGTCGTCCAGCCGCGCGAGCTCCTTCGTCAGTCGGCCCGCCGCCTTCGCGTCCCCGAGGCGGGCGGCCCACTCGGCCGCCGTGGCGAACAGCACCCGGTGGCCGGCCTGGCACGCCCGTACACCCAGCGCGACGGACAAATGCGTCTTGCCCGTGCCCGGGGCTCCGAGGAAGACCACATTGCCCTTGCGGGCGACGAAGTCGGCCTTGCCCAGCCGGGCGAGGGTGTGCGGGTCGGGCGACCTCAGGTGACTGTCGTCGAACATCTCCAGGACCTTGCGCGCGGGAAACCCTGCCGCTTCGATCCGCTCCTCCGCGCCGGACCCCGGCTCCTCGTCCGTGCCGTCCCGCTGCCGGGGCAGGGTCACCGACCGCGGCCCGAGTGCGGAGTGGGCCTTGCTCTCGTGCGAGGCCATGGGGCCGGACATGTACGCGAGGATCGCCGCCGAGGCGATGAACGCCATGTGGATCACCGTCCCCCAGAGCAGGTCGTGCTGGGGTGTGTGGTGCACGTCCACGAACATCTGCAACAGGTGCACCGACGAGATCCCGACGATCGCGGTGGCCAGTTTCACCTTCAGCACATTGGAGTTGACGTGCGAGAGCCACTCCGGCTGGTCACGGTGGCCCTGGAGCCCGATCCGAGACACGAAGGTCTCGTACCCGCCGACGATCACCATGATCAGCAGGTTGGCGATCATGACGACGTCGACCAGCTTGAGAACGGCGAGCATGACGTGCGTCTCGTCCGCGCGCCCGCTGACGACATGGTCGATGAGGTGCCACAACTCGTTGAAGAACTTGTAGACATAGACCCCCTGCGCGGCCACCAGGCCGAAATACAGAGGTGCTTGGAGCCACCGGGTGGCGAACAACGCGCAGCCGAGCGTCATCATGGTCGACGGGGACGAGGCAGGACGGGACAACGGCACCTCCAGCAGTGGGAAGAGATTCGTATTCTTGTGGCCCACCGCCGAAAATCTGAATTCGTGCCACCCGTTGGGGTTAATAGAATTCCAGTAGGACAACGTCTTTCACGGGCGCCGCAGTGCCCCGGTGCGGGACCCGGCACCGGGGGAATCGTTCATCCTCGCGAACCGCGGAGGGGCCGCGCACAGCCCCGGGCACGTCCCGGTCCGGCCGGGCGCGCTACACCGGCTCGGGCGCGAAGGACAACAGCTCGTCCGTGCCGGGCTGGACGACGGCGCAGCTGCCCTCGGGCAGTTCCTTCCAGACACCGGGAAGGTCGCCCAACGGCTCGGACACGATGAGCCGCGTCTCGGGAGAGACTCCCCGCAGGAAGGCGAGATCGGGGTGGAGCTCGCGCACGGTGGCCGCCCGCGTGCTGTAGAAGAGCGACCGCGATGCCCCCTGGCTCGAGTACCGGAATGCCCACAGCCGCTCACTGTCGGTCACCGCGATGGTCATCTGGAGCGGGAACTCCACCCCGTGCTCACGGCCCAGCCCTTCGACCAGCCCGGCCATCCGGGCCACGGCACCGGGCGCGTCCTGGTCCAGGCCCAGGGTGATCGCCAGGTAGAACATCACTTCCGAGTCCGTCGACCCCTCGAGCGAGGAGAACAGCGCGGGGTCGACGGCCAGGGAGAGATCGCGCCGTATCCGGTGGAAGTCGGCGATCGCGCCGTTGTGCATCCACATCCACCGGCCGTGCCGGAAGGGGTGGCAGTTCGTCTGCTGCACGGCCGTACCGGTCGAGGCGCGGACATGCGCGAAGAACAGCGGTGAGCGGACGTGGTCCGCGATCTCCTGCAGATTGCGGTTGTTCCAGGCGGGACCCGTGTCCCGGACGATGGCCGGCGTCCTCGCGTCGGATCCGTACCAGCCGATGCCGAATCCGTCGCCGTTCGTCGTCTCGACACCCATCCGCGAGTGGAGACTCTGGTCGATCAAGGAATGGGCCGGCTTGTACAGAATGTCACCGAGTAGGACAGGTGTTCCGGAGTAGGCAAGCCATCGGCACATGGAGGGCACTCCCTTCCCGGCGAAAACCGCCCCCCGGCGCGCGACGGCCGCGGTGCGGCGACCGGGCCGTTCAGGCTCTCTGCTTTCACAGCGCCGGACGGATGCCCCGACCCTCGTGGCGGCGTACCGCCGGTCGAGGCAGCTTCCCCTGGCGGATGCCCCGCTCAGCGGACGGGAAACAGCCGACCGGACGGTCAACCGCAGGCCGGGGACTCAGCCCCGGCCCGCCCGCGCGTCACCATGACCGAAGGGTACGTTCGCCCTACTCCGCGTGAGGTGTCTCTCAGGTGCCCGGCTTGCGGCCGTACACGAAGACGTCGTCGCCGTTGCGGAGCATGCTCCAGTACTTCGCGGCGGCGGTTTTGGTCATGTTTACGCACCCGTGCGAGCCGGGCGGCGCCCAGACGCTGATGCCGACCGAGTGGAACGCCTGGCCGCCGTCGAAGAACTGGCTGTACGGCATCGGCACGTTGTACAGGCTGGAGACGTGGTCGATGTTGCGCCAGTAGACCTTCTTCGCGCCGGTGCGGGTCTCGTAACCATTGCGGCCGGTGCGCACCGCGACCGGTCCGTACGCCAGTCGGCTGCCGTCCTGGATCCAGCTGAGCTGGAGGGTCAGGTCGACGCAGGCGATACGTCCCTTGTTCGTCGGGCACCGGCCGGCCCTGTTCGGATTGTTGCCGACGGCCTTCTGCTTGTTCATGAGGTCCATGACGCCCCAGGTGATGGGGCCCGCCAGCCCGGCGTTCGGGCTGATGGAGTGTTTCGTCTGGAATGCCTGGATCGCCCTGCAGTCGGCGGCCGACTGCCTTCCGTCCACCGGGCGGCCGAGAAACTTCTCGACCTGCTTCTGATAGGCCCCGGTCTGCGTCGTGCACGACGCGGCCTGAGCCGTCGTGCTTCCCATGACCACGGTGAGCGGGGCCACCAGCGCGGTGATCCCCGCTGCGACAACTCCTCTTCGGCGTATGTCCCTCACGGCTGTCGCCTTCCCTTGTGCGCGCGTGATTTCACGTTTCGCCTAATAGACGGCGGAAAGGGCGCGGTAGTTGCACGCAGGAAGGAGACAGTTTCATCACCACGAACGCAGTGAGAAACCGATCACACGACCCCGCAATCCGAATCCTCGTTCACGCTTCGCTCCGGTGGAGAGCATCGAGGGCGGCCCGTTCGTCCTCGGAAAGGCGCAGTGAGCCGGTCGCCACATTCTCGGTCAGGTGCTCCGGGCTGCCGGTGCCCGGGATGGCCAGTACGTGCGCCCCGCGCTGCAGCGTCCACGCCAGCCGGACCTGTGCCGCGCTCGCCCCATGTGCCCGCGCGACGGCCAGCACCTCTTCACTCTCGGCGCCGTTCGCGCCCGCCTCGCGCCCAGCACCGGCAATCGCATAGAACGGCACAAACGCGACACCTTGTTCACCGCAGATGCGCAGGAACTCGTCCTGCTCGGGCCGCGCGCCGATGCCGTACGGATTCTGTACGCAGACCACGGGCGCGATGGCCCGCGCCTCGGTGAGGTGTTCCGGGCGAACGTTGGAGAGACCCAGGTGGCGGATGAGCCCGGCGTCGCGCAGCTCGGCCAGCGCGCCGAAACGCTCGGCGATCGAATCGGTCCCGACAATGCGCAGGTTCACCACGTCGAGGTGGTCGCGCCCGAGCTGGCGCAGGTTCTCCTCGACCTGGCCCCGCAGCAGCTCCGGTGTGGCATGGGGCAGCCACTCCCCCGACGGGGCCCGTCCCGGCCCGACCTTGGTGGTGATGACGAGATCGTCGGGGTAGGGGGCCAGTGCCTGGTTGATCAGCTCGTTGGCGGAACGCAGCGGTGAGAAGTAGAACGCGGCGGTGTCCACATGGTTCACGCCGAGCTCAACCGCGCGGCGCAGCACGCTGATCGCCCGGCCACGATCGCTCGCGGGGGCGTCGGCCGTGAAGGCCTCGCCGTTCTGCGTCAGGCGCATCGCGCCGAACCCGATGCGGTTGATCTCCAGGTCGCCGAGCGTCCAGGTGCCCGATGCCGCCGCGGTGATGGTTGTTGAGGTCATGCCGGGGATGATCGCGCCGATGTAAGGTGGCCGCCATTGATCAAGGCATGCCTGAATGCTTGGAGCGGTCATTCCTGCGGAGCTGGCGTTCTCGGCGAGCGACCTGGCGCAGATGCGGTTCGCCGTCTCGCCGATGTGGGAAGTCGTGACGAGTTTCCGCCTGGTGAACTCCGGTTCCGCACATCCAGTGCACCGACCCTGGCTCGAGCAGGTACGGCCGCGCGTGGCCGCCGCCGGCCTGGACCGGGGCTGGCTCGCCGAACTGATCCCGCCCGCGGGTTATGTTCCCGACTTCCTCAACCCGGCGCCCGTCGGGCCGGCACCAGCGCCGGCGGTGGAGCTGGCCGCGATCGTGGCCGTTCCCGCCGGGCGGGTACGGCAGGACCTCGACCACCTGAGGCACCATCAGGGAAGTCTCGGCCCCCGGCTGCGGACCCTGTACGCCGAGCCACAGGCGCGTCTGGCCCGTGTGGCGGAGGAGATCGAGACGTACTGGGAGCTGGCGCTCGCCCCGTACTGGGCGCGGATCCGGGCCGTGCTCGACGCCGACGTCTTCTACCGGGCCCGGCAGGTCGCCGAGCGTGGCGTGGGCCACCTCTTCAACGATCTGCACGCCTCGGTCAGCTGGGACGACAACGCGCTGCGTCTGGTCCGCCGGCGGCGGACCCTGTCCCGGCAGACAGCGGGAGCGGGGCTGCTGCTGGTTCCCTCGGTTTTCGCCGGGCCGGGTCCACGCACCCGGGTGAGCCTGCCGGACCCTCCGCAACTCGCGTATCCGGCGCGCGGCGTCGGCGCGCTGTGGGAATCCCGGCCCGTCCCGAGGACCGATGCCATCGCCGCCGTACTCGGCCGCTCGCGGACCCGGTTGCTGACCGAACTGGAGGCCCCTGCCTCCACCACCGAGCTGGCCCACCGTACGGGACTCTCCGCCGCCCGCGTGTCCCAGAACCTCACCGCGCTGCACCGTGCGGGCCTGGTGAGCGCCCACCGGGCCGGCCGCTCGGTTCTCTACGCCCGGACCTCCGCCGCCGAGTCCGTCCTCGCGGCCGCCGCGCCGTAAGAACACCTTCCTTTATGGGAGCGAACGCGCTCGTGGGCCGTACCTGCGATGCGGGCGGGCGCGTCAGCGGGGAGCGGTGGTGCTGCCGGGCACCAGGGCCCAGACGTACTTGCCGGCCGCGTGTGGTTCGACTCCCCAACGCGACGCCAGGCGGTCCAGGATGTGCAGCCCGAATCCGCCGACGTCGGTTTCGAGGTCGGGCGTTCCCTGGGCGGGCGGTACGGGGCTGGCGTCGCGGACGCTCAGGCGGACGCCGTCCGGTGTCGGGGTCAGATGGAGCCATGCGTCCGTACCGGCGTGACGGTGGGCGTTGGTGACCAGCTCCGAGACGAGGAGCACCACGACCTCGATGCGCTCGGGCGGCCAGCTCCATGACTCCAGCTTCTCCCGCGCGAGATCGCGGGCGTGGGCGAACGCGCCCGGCCCCTGAGGGATACGCCAGCTGGAGCCGGTCACGGCGTCAGTCATCGCTCTCGCGCGTCTGTCTGGAGCTGATCACGTCCATGGGTGCCCTCGGCCCGGCTCGTACCGTCGGTTCACAGGCTACGTGACCCGCGGCGGGAATCGTCAGGGGTCTGCGCGGCCGGGTCACCGCCGCCAAGTTCCTTGCGTACAGACCATGGTCGGTCACCGGCTGTTTAAAAGCCCAGGCCGGGGCAGACGGCAGCCATGAGTGATCTTCATGCTGCCGCATCCAGGGGTGACCGCCGGATATGACCCTCCCCATACGCAGGCCGGGACGCGCTCAGCGGAGAACGGTCTTCAGCCTCCGGCAGACCGTCCTGGGGTTCGGACTCGTCGCCATCGTTCTGTGCGGTGCGGGCCTCACTCTGAAGCTGGCTGTACAGGCGGCCGACAACCGCCCGGCGGTCGCCGCGGTGACGGCCGTCGCGGTGGTCGCCGTCCTGGCGACCCTGCGGAGGGTACGCAGGCGCCGCGGTGCGGCCCGCGTCACCGACGCCGTTGTCGACGCCACGTACGAGATGGCCGAGACCCACACCGCCGAAGCCGAAGAACGGTACACGGCGGCCCCCGCCGTAACGGAGGCAGCGGCTCAGGCGGGCTCCCCCGTCGAGACTTTCGCATCCACGGATTACGCCGCCATGGATCCCGAGGCTTTCGAGCAGGCCATCGCCGCGCTCTGCGAGCGGGACGGCTGCCGGGACGTCCACGTCGTCGGCGGAGCCGGGGACCTCGGCGCCGATGTCGTGGCCACCGCGCCCGACGGACGGCGCGTCGTCATCCAGTGCAAACGCTACGGCCCCATGAACAAGGTCGGCTCCCAGGATGTCCAGCGCTTCGGCGGGACGTGCTTCGCTGTGCACGAGGCGCAGGTCGCGGCCGTCGTGACCACCGGTGAATTCACCCAGCCCGCAGCCGAGTACGCCGAGCAGTGCGGCATTCTCTGCGTCGACCACCTGGGGCTCGTCGCCTGGACCGACGGCACCGGATCAGCCCCCTGGGAAGCGGACGTCGCCGCACCGTCCGGCGAATGTTCCTAATTCTTGTTGCGCGGCATGAATACAAGAGTAAAGGCAGGGCACCCCCTCGTGGGACAAGCACTACCAGGGGAGGACAGGCACATGACAGCGACTTCCGCACAGGCTGCCGGAACCGATCTGACGGAGGCCGTGGCCCCGTCCGGGGCCGGCTCACGGGCCGGTGCCGATGAGCTGCCTTGGATCGAGGATGCGGGGAAGGTCGCCCCGAAGGACGCTCGAGCACTGTCGAAGCTGTTCTTCGAGCGGCTCCAAGTCCTTGAAGAGGGCACTCACGAGTACCAGTACGCACGCAACACTCTGATCGAGATGAATCTTTCTCTCGTGCACTTCTCCGCGCGCCGGTTCCGCAATCGCGGCAGCGGTGAGATGGAAGACATCATCCAGGTCGGCACCATAGGCCTGATCAAGGCCATCGACCGGTTCGACCTCTCGCGCGAGGTCGAGTTCACCAGCTTCGCCCTCCCCTACATCATCGGGGAGATAAAGCGCTTCTTCCGTGACACGTCGTGGGCCGTGCACGTTCCCCGGCGCCTGCAGGAACTGCGCGTCGAACTCGCCAAGGCGAAGGAGCGTCTCGCCCTCGACGTCGGCCGCGAACCGACCGTCAGCGAGCTCGCCGAGCACCTGGAGCTCAGCGAGGAAGAGATCATCGAGGGCATCATCGCATCGAACGGCTACATGGCGGGCTCCCTGGAGACACCCAACGACGGTGGCGACAATGCCCAGGGCGACTCGGCCCGTACCGTCGCCGATGTACTGGGCGAACCGGACCCGGCGATGGAAACAGTGGAGGACCTGCACACGCTGGCTCCACTTCTGGACCAGTTGGACCCCCGTGAGCGCCGCCTCCTGGAAATGCGCTTCGGCCAGGAACTGACCCAGTCCGAGATCGGCGCCCGTCTGGGCGTCTCGCAGATGCAGGTCTCCCGCCTTCTCAGCCGGACGATCGCCAAGCTCCGAACAGGCATGTTCGCCTAGTTCCCCGCAGGGCGCGGTGAGCGGAAACCGGGCGCCCGCTCACCGCGCTTCGCGGGCCTGCGGTACGTCCGGACCGTCCTGCGGGGCGGCAACGGCGCGCAGGTGCCGTTCGGGCGGCGTACCGGCCGCCGGGCCATGGGCCGCGCGGTGGGCGCTCATGGCCGCGGCGGCGTCCGCGTGAGCGGGCATCAGCTGGCTCACTCCGGTGAGGTCCAGCAGCCTGGTCAGCCGGTCGGGGACCGCGGCGAGGGCGAGAGACCCGCCGGTTTCCTTGGTACAGCGCAGAATGCCGATCAGCGCGTTGAGACCCGACGAGTCGCAGAAGGCGACCGGCTCCAGGTCCAGGACCAGGTGCCGGCTGCCCTGCCGGCTCAGTTCGAGGGCGCGGTCGCGCAGTTCCGGGGCGGTGGTGTGGTCGATGTCGCCCGTGACGGTGAGCAGGGCGATCCCGCCGTCGAATCGCCGGACGGTGAAGGTGAGGCTGCGGGGCACCGTGTCAGCCCTTCTGACCGGCGGAACCGGCCGCGTCGACAGGAGCGGGCGCGGCAGCGGTGCGGCCGCTCGCGCGCCTACCGGGGCCGCCCGGGACCTGGGCTGGTGGTACGGACAGGGCCAGCAGAGCGACATCGTCCGCGGGGGCCTGCGGAAGTCCCTGGAGCAGGGCCACGGCGTCGTCGACCAACGCGGTGGCGTCGGCCGGGCCGGTGCGCCGGGAGAGGAAATCGGCCACGCCGCTTTCTCCGAGCATCGTCTCGTCGGCGAGGCGGGATTCGGTGAGTCCGTCGGTGTACAGCAGGAGTGCCTGGCCGGGCCCGAGATGGAGGCGGCGGGAGGTGAAGGCCGCCTCCTCGAGTGCGCCGACCAGCATCCCTCCCTTGATGTGTACGGCTTCCACGCGTACTCCGCCGCCCGGCCGCTCGTGGATGTGGTAGGCGGGCGGGTGGCCGCCGGAAGCCACGGTGATGTCGAATCCCGTCTCCACCGCGGGTTCGAGGAATCCGAACAGGCAGGTGCAGAAGCGGCTGCCGACCGAAGCGTCCAGGAGCAGCGCAGCGTTCAGCGCGGCCAGCACCCCTTCGGGCTCCTCGTGGTGGTGGGCGGCCTCGCGCAGCGTGTAGCGCGTCAGCGAGGTGACGGCCGCGGCCTCGGCGCCCTTGCCGCACACGTCGCCGAGGAAGAACGCCCATCGCGCTCCTCCCAGCGGGAAGACGTCGTAGAAGTCGCCGCCGACGTCCTGCGGGGACGCGGTCTGATAGTGGCAGGCCAGTTCGAGTCCGGGAACGGCCGGCAATGCCGGGGGCAGCAGTGTCCGTTGCAGGGCGGAAGCGAAGTCCTCGAGGCACGCCTTGTCCCATTCGGCCCGCTTCCTCGCGGCCTGCTCGGCCTTGCGCCACTCCTGTTCCGCGCGGAGCGCGTGCAGCGAGGAGAGCCGCAACTCCAGCTCGTCGAGGACGATCGCGGCAAGGTCCGCCAGGGTTTCCATATCGGCTTCGCTGATCGCCCGGGGCCGGGTGTCCAGGATGTTCACGGTGCCCAGCTTGTGCCCGTCGGGCGTGGTGATCGGGGCCGCGGCGTAGAAGCGCACACCCATTTCTCCGGCGACCAGCGGATTGGAGCGCGCCACGGGGTCGGCGAGTGTGTCGGGGATGACGGTGATCCCGTCGGCGAGGACCGCCGAGGCGCACAACCCCGGGTCGCGGCCGATCTGCCTGACTCCGTCGAGGCCGCTGGCCGCCTTGAACCAGATCCGGTCGCTGTCGACGATCGTCACCGTGGCCACCGGGACGTCGAAGAGCCGGGACGCCAGCGCCGCCACGCGGTCGAACGCTCCATCAGGAGGCGTGTCGAGGATGTCGTAGCGCCGCACGGCTTCCATCCGGGCCGCTTCCCGCTCCGGGGCCGGTGGACGTGGGACGCGTACCGCCGCTCCCGGCGAAGGCGCCGGTACCGATGCTGGCATCGTTGAGCTCTTCCAGTCCCGTCGGCCTCCGCACGTCCGACGACACCGGTGACCTTACGCCAAGCGGGGTGTTCAGGGCCCGTCTCGCGGGGTGCCGGCGAGGGCGCAAAACAGCGTCGGTCCGGGGGTTTTGGCCATGGCCTCGACGTACAGAAACCCTCTGCGGTACCGGCAACGCACCAGAATGCTTGCCGCATAGCAACTGTGGCAGGATGAGCCCGGCCGTACATCCGGACCATTCGGTTGCGATGCGCACAGCCGGTCCCCTGTCGGGCGGTCCACGGGGGCTTGCGGAACGAGGGGCGGGATCAGGATGACTGTGGGCCAGGGGTCGGGCAAGAGGGCCGCCGTGCGGGTGCGTGACGCCGAGCGGGGCAGTGCGGCGGGCGCGGTGGGAGAGCCGGAGCTGCGGCAGCTGCTCGCCGGGCTCACCGCCGTGCGCGACGGCGATTTCGGTACCCGGCTGCCCGCGGACAGTGACGGACTCCTGGGGGAGATCGCCACCGTCTTCAACGGCATGGTCGACCAGCTGTCGCTGTTCACCTTCGAGGTGACCCGGGTGGCCCGCGAGGTCGGCACCGACGGCCGCCTGGGCGGCCAGGCACACGTGCCGGGGGTGGACGGTACGTGGAAGGACCTCACGGACTCCGTCAACGCCATGGCCGGGAACCTCACGACGCAGGTGAGGGACATCGCCCAGGTGGCGACCGCCGTGGCCAGGGGCGACCTCTCGCAGAAGATCACCGTGGATGCCCGCGGTGAGATCCACGCGCTGAAGAAGACCATCAACACCATGGTCGACGAGCTGTCCGCGTTCGCCGACGAGGTGACCCGCGTGGCCCGCGAGGTCGGCACCGACGGCCGCCTGGGCGGCCAGGCACAGGTGCCCGGTGTGGGCGGGACCTGGCGGGACCTCACCGATTCGGTGAACTTCATGGCCGGCAACCTCACGGCGCAGGTGCGGTCGATCGCCCAGGTCGCGACCGCCGTCGCCCAGGGCGATCTGACCCGCAAGATCGACGTGGACGCGCGCGGCGAGATCCTCGAACTGAAGACGACCATCAACACCATGGTCGACCAGCTCTCCGCGTTCGCCGCCGAAGTCACCAGGGTGGCCCGCGAGGTGGGGACCGAGGGACGTCTCGGCGGCCAGGCGGACGTCAAGGGCGTCTCCGGTACGTGGAAGGACCTCACCGAGTCCGTGAACGTGATGGGCGACAACCTGACCGCACAGGTCCGGTCCATCGCCCAGGTCACGACCGCCGTCGCCCAGGGCGACCTCTCCCAGAAGATCCGGGTGGACGCGCGCGGGGAGATCCTGGAGCTGAAGGAGACCATCAACACGATGGTCGACCAGCTGTCCGCGTTCGCGGACGAGGTGACCCGGGTGGCCCGCGAGGTCGGCACCGAGGGCAACCTCGGCGGCCAGGCCACCGTGCGCGGAGTGTCGGGCACGTGGAAGGACCTCACCGACAACGTGAACGTCATGGCGTCCAACCTCACCAGCCAGGTGCGGTCCATCGCCCAGGTGGCCACCGCGGTGGCCCGCGGCGACCTCTCCCAGAAGATCACCGTCGAGGCGAAGGGCGAGGTGGCCGCTCTCGCCGGGGTGATCAACACGATGGTCACCACCCTGTCCGCGTTCGCCGACGAGGTGACCCGGGTGGCCCGCGAGGTCGGCACCGAGGGAATCCTCGGCGGCCAGGCGCAGGTGCCGAACGTGGCGGGCACCTGGAAGGACCTGACGGAGAACGTCAACTCCATGGCGAACAACCTCACCGACCAGGTCCGCAACATCGCGCAGGTGACCACCGCCGTTGCCCAGGGCGACCTCACCCGCAAGATCGACGTGGACGCGCGCGGCGAGATCCTCGAACTGAAGACGACCATCAACACCATGGTCGACCAGCTCTCCTCCTTCGCCGCCGAAGTCACCAGGGTGGCCCGCGAGGTCGGCAGTGAGGGGCGCCTGGGCGGCCAGGCCGAGGTCGAAGGCGTCTCCGGTACGTGGAAGCGTCTGACGGAGAACGTCAACGAGCTGGCGGGCAACCTCACCAGACAGGTGCGCGCCATCGCGGAGGTCACCGGCGCCGTGGCCGAGGGAGACCTCACCCGTTCCATCACCGTGGACGCGTCCGGTGAGGTCTCCGAACTCAAGGACAACATCAACTCCATGGTGGAGTCGCTGCGCGAAACCACCCGGGCCAACCAGGAACAGGACTGGCTCAAGACCAACCTCGCGCGCATGTCCGGGCTGATGCAGGGCCGGCGTGACCTCAAGGTCGTGGCCGAGCTCATCATGGACGAGCTGACCCCGCTCGTCGGCGCGCAGTACGGCGGCTTCTACCTGGCACAGGAACACGGCGGAGCCGGCGAGCTGGAGCTCATCGGCTCGTACGGTCATCCGGGCGACCCCGCGGACGCCGAACGCCCGGTGCGCTTCCGGTTCGGCCAGTCCTTGGTCGGCCAGGCCGCGCGCAGTCGCCGTACGATCGCGATCGACGAGCTGCCGCCCGGGTACATTACGATCTCCTCGGGACTGGGGTCCACCGACCCGGCCAGCCTGATCGTGCTGCCCATCGTCGTCGAGGGCCAGGTGCTCGGCGTGATCGAACTGGCCTCGGTCACCGCGTTCACCGAGGTGCACCGCGACTTCCTGGACCAGTTGATGGAGACGGTCGGAGTCAACGTCAACACCATCGTGGCGAACGCCCGTACCGACGAGCTGCTCGGCGAGTCGCAGCGGCTCGCCGCCGAGCTCCAGGCCCGGTCCGGGGAACTCCAGGTACGTCAGGAGGAGTTGCAGAACTCCAACGCGGAACTGGAGGAGAAGGCCGCTCTCCTGGCCACCCAGAACCGCGACATCGAGACCAAGAACCTGGAGATCGAGCAGGCACGCCAGGAACTGGAGGAGCGCGCCCGGCAGCTGTCGCTGGCCTCCAAGTACAAGTCGGAGTTCCTGGCCAACATGAGCCACGAGCTGCGCACCCCGCTCAACAGCCTGCTGATCCTGGCCCAGCTCCTGTCGCAGAACCCGACCCGTAACCTGACGCCCAAGCAGGTGGAGTACGCGGGGATCATTCACTCGGCCGGTTCGGATCTTCTCCAGCTCATCAACGACATCCTCGACCTGTCGAAGGTCGAGGCAGGGAAGATGGACATCAGTCCCGAACGCGTCCCGCTGCGCCGCCTGCTGGACTACGTGGAGGCGACCTTCCGGCCGATGACCGCCCAGAAGGGACTCGACTTCCGTATCAGCGTCGCTCCCGGGGTGCCCACGGACCTGATCACCGACGACTCCCGGCTGCGGCAGGTGCTGCGCAACCTGTTGTCCAACGCGGTCAAGTTCACCGAGGAGGGCGCCGTGGAGCTGCGGATCGCCCCGGCGGCCGAATCGGATGTGCCCACGCACGTACGCGATTACGGGGCCGCCCTGTCCTTCCGCGTCCTGGACACGGGTATCGGTATCGCCGAACCGCAACTCGAGGCGATCTTCGGGGCCTTCCAGCAGGCGGACGGCACGACCAGCCGCAAGTACGGCGGCACCGGTCTCGGTCTGTCCATCAGCCGCGAGATCGCGCACCTCCTCGGCGGCGCCATTCAGGCGACCAGCGTCCTCGGCGAGGGCAGCACGTTCACCCTGCACCTTCCGGTGGCCCGGTTCGAGGAGCGCGAGCCGGCGCCCGCGGACGAGGACACCCAGCAGCCGCTGGCACTGTCCGCCTCCCCCCTCGTCCCCGCACAGCGCCGCCTGCTCGTCATAGAGGACCGGCCGCGCGGCCTTCTCTCCCTGGTCGCCGAGAGCGCCGTCGCCGAACTGGCGGAGAACCACAGCCTCGTCGATGCCCGCGGGCCGGTACGGGTGCGCACCGCCGTGGGACCGGAGGAGGCGGCCGCCGCGCTCGCAGCGGAACCCTGCCACTGTGTCGTACTGGGCCTGGACATGCCCGGCGGCGCCGCCATGCATCTGCTGGAGGCGCTGAACGGTGACCCCGCCCTGCGTCAGGTGCCGGTGCTCGCCCACCACACGCGCCGACTGGACCACCAGCAGGAGCGCCGGCTGCTCGAACTGGCCCGTATGAAGCCGCTCGAACTGCTGCCGAGTCTGGACGAACTGCGGGAGCGCATCGCCCTGCATCTGACGGCCGAGCGGCCGTCCGACGTGCTGCCCCTGGCGCGGTCGGCGGATTCCACGGCGCACACCGCCGCCCCGCTGGGGCTGGAGGAGGGCCCGGACAGCCAGCTGTCGGGGCGGGTGGTCCTGGTCGTCGACGACGACGCCCGCAATGTCTACGCGCTGACCGGGATCCTGGAGACCCAGGGCATGCAGGTCTTGCACGCCGACAACGGCCGCAAGGGGCTGGAGGTGCTCTCCCGGCACGACCGCATCGAGCTGATCCTCATGGATGTGATGATGCCCGAGATGGACGGTTACGCCGCGACAGCAGCGATCCGGGCCATGCCGGAGCACGCGGATCTGCCGATCATCGCGGTCACCGCCAAGGCCATGGAGGGCGACCGCGAGAAGAGCCTGGCCGCCGGCGCCAACGACTACATCACCAAGCCGGTCGACGCGGACGCTCTTGTAGCCTGCATGATCCGCTGGCTGAACCGGTGACCGGGGGCAACCAGCGGCTCAGCGCACTCGCCGCGACCGTCGAACAGCTGCGCCAGGACCTCGCGCTGGCGCAGGAGTCCGCCGACGCCCGCGCGCTGATCGGGATCGCCACCGGCATCCTGGTCGAGCGCGGTCACGGCGGGCCGACGGAAGCCGCGCAGCACCTGGAGTCGCTGGCGGAAGCCGCCCGGCTTCCGCTGCTGGAGCTGGCGGCCGACGTCGTCAACGCCGCGTCCGGCGACGCCGTCACCGAGGTGCTGCCACCGACCACGGCGAACGGGGACCCGCACGGCGCTCCCGGGGCGGTGCTGCGGCTGCGGGCCGCCGAGGCCGGCTCGCTGTCCAGTGATCCGCAGTCCGCGGCGGAGTCGCTGCTCGACCAGGCGCTCGCCCCCCTCGGCGCGGATTCACTGGCCCTGTGGGCGGCCGGGCAGGACGGTGCGCTGGTCCTGGCGGGCCACGCCGGATTCCCGCGCGGGGAGGCCGAACGATGGAGGTACGTCCCGCCCGGCGTCGGCACCCTCGCGCAGCGGGCGCTGGGCGAGCGCAAGCCGCAGTGGTACGGCAGCCTGCCCGTCGGCGCGCTCGGCATCGGCGGGCGCCGCGGCGGGGCCCGGGCGGTACTGCCCGCGGAGAGCGCCGGCCGCATTCTCGGCGTACTGGAAGTCTGCTGGCCGCACCCCCAGCCGCCGCTCACCGCCGCCACCACCCGGCAGCTCGACGCGCTGGCCGATCTGTGCGCGCACACGCTGCCGGGCACGGACCTGGACGGAAGCCGGCCGGCTCATCACCCCGACGACGCCACGACCGCGCTGGGCGATCTGGCGGACGGCCTTCTCGATCCGGCGCTGGTGCTGCTTCCGCTGATCGACGGCCAGGACGCGGTGTCGGACTTCCGCATCGCCCACACCAACGCCCACTTCACCGACCTGGCCGGGCGCCCCCGCAGCGCGGTCACCGGCATGAGCCTCCTGGAGGCGTACCCGCTGACCGCCAGCGAGGGCGGTCTGTACGAACACGTTCTGCGGGTCCATGCCACGGGTGAGCCCTTCCGCGCCGAGCGGATGGCCCTCGGCACACTGGTGGCCGACGTATCGCTCAGCACGGTCGCCTCGGTGGGAATGGCGCGGTTCGGCGACAGCGTGCTGCTGACCTGGCGCGTAGAGAGCGAGACGACGAGGCTGGCCGAACTCCTGCAGCACGCGCAGCGGCTGGGCCGTATCGGCGGCTTCGAAGAGAACATCGTGAGCCGCCAGATCATTTGGAACAGCCAGCTGTTCTCCCTCTTCGGGCTGCCGCCCACCTCGTCGCCGGTGCCCTTGGAAAGGCTGCACAAGCACGCCCACCCGGACGACTCGGTGGCCATCGGCCGATTTCTGCGCACCCTGCTGCACCACCGCCACTCCGCTTCCACCGCGTTCCGGCTGCAACGGGCGGACGGCGTGGTGCGCCACATCCGTATCGTCGCGGAGCCCGTCACCGGCCCGGTCGGCCAACTGGTCGCCATCCGGGGGGCCTATCAGGACGTCTCGTCCCAGCACTGGACCGAGGTCGCCCTGGCCGCGACTCGTGACCGGCTGGCCGACTCGGAGCAGCAGTCGGCCGAACGCAACCGCCTCGCTCTCCAGCTCCAGCAGGCGATCATGCCTCCCTCTCCCCCGGCGGTCGACACGTCCGGGCTGCGGGTCGCCGTGCGGTACCGGCCCGCCGAGGAGGGCCACTTGGTGGGCGGCGACTGGTACGACGCTGTCGTGCTGCCCTCAAAGATGGTGATGCTGGCGGTGGGCGATGTCGCCGGTCACGGAATCAAGGCGGCGACCGGCATGGTCGTACTGCGCAACGCCCTGCGGGGTCTTGCCGCCACCGGAGCCGGGCCGGCTCAGCTCCTCGGCTGGCTGAACACCGTGGCCCATCATCTGACCGACCAGGTGACGGCCACGGCGATCTGCGGCATCTACGACCCCGAGACGCGGCAGTTGCGCTGGGCACGCGCGGGTCACCCGCCGCCCGTTCTGGTCCGGGGCGGCGAGGCCACCGCCCTGCCACTGCCGGGCGGCATCCTGCTGGGCGCCGTGCCGGAGGCGCCGTACGAGGAACGCCTCGTCACACTGGAGGCCGAGGACCGGCTGCTCATGTACACCGACGGGCTGATCGAGCGGCGCGATCTCTCGGTTCAGCAGTCGCTGGAGCATCTGCTGTCGATCGCCCGGGAGCCGGACGCGGCGGCCGCGGAGCTCGACAAGTACCTGGACCGGCTGCTGACCCACAGCCGCTCGGACACGGATGACGACACGTGCCTGATCGGTGTGCACGTGAACGCTTGAATCTCCCTCAGGGGGAGTTCCTACCGTAGCGGCGAGCGCGGACGGCCTGTGCGGCCGATCCCGCGGGACAACGCGCGTGAGGAGCGACATTCATGACGGCATTCGTATTGGTCCCGGGCGCCTGGACCGGCGGCTGGATATGGCAGGAAGTGGCCGCCGGGCTGCGGGAGTCGGGGGCCGAGGCGTATCCGGTGACACTCGGCGGCATGGGCGACCGCCACCGGCCGGCGGGGCCGGACACGGATCTGGAGACGCACATCCAGGATCTGGTGGAGCTGATCGACCGGGTGGACGCGCCGGAGGTCGTGCTCGTCGGGCACGACTACGGTATCCACCCGGTGCTGGGCGCCGCCAGCCGGCGCCCCGCGCGGATCGCGCGGATCGTCCATGTGGATACGGGCATACCCCAGGACGGCGACCCGGCGCTGCAGCTCGTCCCCGACCAGGCGGTCCGCGACCGGCTGCTGGGCGGCGCCGCCGATCCGGCCGAGGACGACTCGCCGGTGCCCCCGCCGGCACCCGAGGAGTGGCAGCGCTGGGGCAGCGTCGTCGGCATCCCCGAGGAGGCGCTTGACCGGCTGACCCGCCTGGCCGTGCCCCAGCCGCGGGCCACGCTCACCCAGCCGCTCCGGCTGTCGGGGGCGGGCTCAGGGCTGCCGACGACCGGCGTCCTGTGCACAGCAAACGGGTCGAGCATCGCCATGGTCGAGGCCCGGGTGGGACTCGGGGACCCCCGGTTCCAGGCGCTCACCGACCCGCGGGTGAGCTTCTTCGAACTCGGCACCGGGCACTGGCCGATGCTCTCCTCCCCCCGCGAGCTGGCCGGTGTGCTGCTGCGGGCCGCCGCCGGAGAAGGGCACCGGATATCCGCGACGGCGGGCGAGCTGCCCACGCATCTGCGGCCTTTCCTGCTGGATGTTCCGGAGCGGCGCCGCGAGCGGGTGGGCCGGGTCGATCTCCACCTGCCCGACGCCGGCCGGCCTCGTCCGGCGGTGGTGTTCGTCCATGGCGGCCCGGTCCCCGCACAGGTACGGCCGACGCCGCGAGACTGGCCGGCGATCGTCGGCTACGGCCAGTACGTGGCGAGTCTGGGAGCGGTCGGCGTGACGCTGGACCACCGGCTCCATGATCTGGCCGACTACGGGCGCGCCGCCGAGGACGTCGCCGAGGCGGTCGCGCTCGTACGGGCCGATCCGCGTGTCGACGGGGAACGCGTGGCGCTGTGGTACTTCTCGGGTGGCGGGCTGTTGTGTGCGGACTGGCTCGCGGCACCACCACCGTGGCTGCGGTGTGTGGCGACGACCTATCCGATTCTCGCGCCGCTGCCGAACTGGGGGCTTTCCGGCTCCCGGTTCCGTCCTGCCGCCGCCGTGCGTACGGCGGGACGGTTGCCGATCGTGCTGACCCGGGTGGGCCTGGAACTCCCGGAGATCGCGGCGACGGTCGAGGAGTTCCTGGGCGCCGCGAAGGACTGCGAAGCCAATGTGGAGGTGGTCGACGTACCACTCGGTCACCACGGGTTCGAGACGATCGACCTGACCGAGGAGTCGCGGGAGGCCGTGGACCACGCGGTGCGGTCCGTGCTGGCGCACCTGGAGAGCTGACGCCGTCGTCGGGGCGGCGTGGCGCCGGTGGTGACGGCCGACGCCGCCGCCCCTGTCGGGGAGGTGGTCGTGCTCAGGCCGGGGAACGCGTCACAGGAAGCGGCGCAGGGGCAGGACGGTCACTTCGCGGGCCCGCTGTGCGAGCGAGCGTCTCTTCCAGCGGCCTTCCCGGATCAGTTCGCTCACCGCCAGATCCTGGTCGAAGTGCGCGTCGAGTGTCGCGGTGAACTCCTCGTCGAGGACCGCGAGCATGACCTCCTCGTCGTGATCGAGGGAGCGGCGGTTGAAGTTCGTCGAGCCGGTCAGCGCCGCACAGCCGTCGACAGTGATGACCTTCGCGTGCATCATCGTCGGCTGGTACTGGTAGATCTTCACGCCGCAGGCGGTGAGGTCTTCGTAGAAGTGCTGGCCGGCCAGCTGGCAGACCCGCTTGTCGGTGTGCGGGCCCGGCAGCAGAATCTCCACTTCCACCCCACGCCGCGCGGTGGCGCAGAGGAGCTCGACGAAGTACGCGTCCGGTGAGAAGTACGCGGTGGCCAGCCGGAAGCGTTCCTCGGCCGATTCGAGCACGACCCGGAGCAGGGTCTGCATGTCCTGCCAGCCCAGGCTGGCGGAGCCCCGCACCACCTGAACCACCGCGTCGCCCTGCGGGCGGTGGTCGATGAACCGGTCCCGCTCGTCGAAGAGTTCGTCGTGGCACTCGGCCCAGTTCTGCGCGAACGCGGCAGCGATGCCGTCCACCGCGGGTCCCCGGACCTGTACGTGGGTGTCGCGCCACTCGTTCTTGTTGCGCGCGTCGCCGCACCACTCCTCCGCGATCCCCACTCCGCCGGTGAACGCGGTCTGCTCATCGACGACGAGGACCTTGCGGTGGCAGCGGTGGTTCTGCTTGAAGGGGGAGAGATAGAGCGGCTTGCGGAACCAGGCGACCTGCACGCCGGCCCGTTCCATGATGTCCAGCTGCTTCGCCTCGATCAACCGGCTGCCGAAGCCGTCCAACAGCAGCCGTACCCGTACACCCGCGTCGGCTCGCTCCGCGAGCGCCTGGGCGAATTGTCGGGCTATGTCACCCTTCCAGTACACGAAGGTCATCATGTCCACGGTGTGCTGGGCCGAGCGGATGGCGTCCAGCATCGCCTCGAAGATCTGATCTCCGTTGCGGAGCGGGACGAGAGCGTTCCCCTCGGTCGCCGCGATGCCTATCAGCCGCTCGAGACGGCGGCGTATCCGCGCGCCGCGGGCGTCGGCGGATGTCGTCGCGGTCTGCGCTCCGAGGACGGTTCCGGACATCTCCGGCGGCTCCTTGGTACTGGTCATGGCATCACCCGGCCGGCACGGGAACGGGGAACGGGGCCGCGGCCCGGTCCGGCGCGAGCTGGCGCGGCGAGCCGACTGTACCCCTGCGGACGGGGAGTGCCGGTACCCCGCACCCCTCCTGGCCGCTGTCAATTTCCTCCCTTTTGCGGCGTTTTCGTGTGTTCTATACGTCGCCGGTGTCCAGCCGCCGTCGAGCGGCGCGACGCCGCAGCCACAACGGCAACGCGTACCAGCAGACGCCGAACCAGAGCATGACCGCACCGACCAGCACCCCCGCGAGGAGATCGGGTGCCACGACCCGGAGAATGAGCAGGAGCGTGCACCCGATGGTCAGGGCGAGGAAGACCATGCCGCACATCATCAGGCGGCCGGCGACCTCCACCACGTCGTCCTTCATGCGCTCGCCCGACAGGAAGCGGTGGATGGACACGGGCGCTATCAGCGAGCCGGTGGCCGCCGCGCCGAGGACCACGGTAATGACGTAGACGACCCGGTCGAAGGTGTGCAGATCCCGGAACAGCTGGGTGAACGCCACGCTGAGCAGGAAACCGAAGAGGATCTGCACGCCGGTCTGCGCGACCCGTGTCTCCTGCAGTATCTCGTTCCACCGGCGGTTGACTCGTTCGTGCGGCGATTCCGCCGCCTCGAGCCCGGGTTCGGGCTCTGCGTTCGCTCCGCACGACTCACAAGCGGCCTCTCCCGTATCCGGCTCGGCCGACTGCCCGGTCATGGTCATGGCATCCTCCAGGGTCCAGGAGACCAGTTGCCCCGCTCAGGCCGCTCCATGCAGGTCCGCGGCGCGGCGACCCCGACGCAGTTGGACGGAGCGGCGCGGGAGCCATACCGGCCGAGCGGTGGAACGGGACCAGTGGTGAGGTGGCGGCAGGAATCGGCTCCCGCGTCGCGCAGTCGCAAACGGGGTTCAAAACCCTGTGGAGACAGGCAGCGGCGACGACCATGATGGCGGCATGAGCGACCGCGCGTTTCCCATAGAGGCCCTGCTCGTTGTGGACGTGCAGTCGGCCTTCGTCACCGGCGACGGGGCGGTACCCGACGCCGCCCGGCTCCTGGACCGGACGAAGGACCTGATCGTACGGGCACGAAGGAGCGGGGCGCTCGTCGTCCACCTTCAGAACGACGGGCCGCCCGGAGCGGACGACGAGCCCCATACGCCCGGCTGGGAACTCCACCATCCTGTCGAGACGCGCCCCACGGAGTGCGTGATCCGCAAGTCCGAGGACGACGGCTTCCACGAGACTTCGCTGGGAAGCCTGTTGGCCGACTCGGGCGTACAGGCGCTCGCCATCTGCGGCATGATGTCCGAAATGTGCGTCCAGGCTACTGCCCGTACGGCGCTGGCACTGGGGTACCGGGTTGTCCTGCCGCACGACGGGCACGCGACGCACGACATCCCGGCGGCGCCCGGAATCAGCGAGGCCATCCCGGCCGCCGCCGTCTCACGGGTCGCCGAGTGGGCGCTCGGCGACGAGGTCGAGATCCTCGCTCACGCCGCGGACGTCACGTTCACGGCCCTGCCCGCACGCCTTGCTGAGACTTCCGGGCCCGGGCCACACTGACGGACCGTTCAGTGGTGCGACCGGGTCCAGGTGTAGCGGACCTTCTCCCTGGCCTGCGCTCCCAGGCGGGAGTAGAAGTGGATCGCACCCTCGTTCCACACGGGCGTCTGCCACTGGATCTCATCGATGCCCAACGCACGGGCCCTGGCCGCGACCGCGTCCATCATGAGAGGGCCAAGGCCCAGTCCACGATGCTCGGCACGCAGGAACAAGCAGTCCATGTGCAGGTACTCGCGGCCCTCCCACGTGGAGACCTCGGGTGCGCAGGTGGCATAACCGGCCAGCCGGCCGTCGGGCAGTTCGGCGACCAGGCAGTGCAGCCGGGGCGTACCCGGTCCGAACATGAGGCCCGTCAGGCGTGCGGCCAGATCCGCCGGGGGCGGGGCTGCTTGTTCGTACGCCGCGTGCTCGGCGGCGAGTTCCACCACGTGCGGGAGGTCGGCCGGACGGGCGAGGCGTACGTGCGCGGTGCAGGTCGTCGAACGCTGCCCGAGACGGTGTCCGCGTTCCGTGGCCCGGTGAGCGAGTTCAGTCATCCCGCCATCATGCACAGCCCGGCCGGTCGCGGGCTCGCGTCGGGTGCGCGCTGTCGCCTCTCACGCAAGCACCACGGTGTGTACGGTACGGACCAACGCGGGCGAAGGGTGCGGTCGTGAGCAGCACACACCGGGTCGAAGTGACCCGGGAACAGGTACTGGCCCACCGGGTCGCGGCCCACGGTTTCGCGCGCTCCTCCCCCGCACCGGACGTACTGGCCCTGGGGGCGCAGGACACGCCGAGCGGGTCGGCCCGGCTTGCGCTGGCCGCACGGGGCGCGTCCCCCGAGGGGCTTGAGCTCGTATGGTCGTTCCGCGGCGCACCCCATCTGCACCGGCGTGCGGAACTGCCGGCCCTCGCCGCCGCCCTCTGGCCGGTGGACGACGCCGACGCGACGGCTCGGATCAACACCGCGGTGATCAAAGAGGGAGCCCGGCTCGGTATCGAGGCGTTCCGGGTCACCGCCGGGGCGTTTCGCGAGGTGGTGACCGCGCCGATGGCCAAGGGTGAGGTCAGTACGACGGTCAGTGCGTCCGTACCGAAGTCCTTGACGTACTGGTGCGAGTCGTGCGGCGCGCAGCACATCTCCGGGCTGCTCTTCCAGCAGGCCGGGATCTTCGGAGGGGTCGGTGTCCGGCCCGAAGGCCGCAGGACCGTACTGGCGCCGCTGGGCGAGAGGTTTCCGGTACCTGCCGCGGCCTCCGGGACCAGCGAACTGGTCCGCGCCTATCTGCGCTTCCTCGGCCCGGCCACACCCGCCGAGGTGGCGAAGTACCTCGGTACCAGACCGGCCCTCGTGAAGTCGGTGTGGCCGGACGCTCTGGCCGAAGTGTGGCTGGACGGCAGGAAGACATGGCTGCCTGCCTCCGACCTGGACGCACTGCTGTCGGCGAAGAGCCCGAAGCTCGTACGTCTGCTGCCGCCGGGCGATCCGTTCCTCCAGGCACGCGACCGGGGACTGCTCGTTCCGGACAAGGGGAGAGAGAAGGAGATCTGGCGTGCGATCGGCGGGCCCGGCGCGCTGCTGGCCGGCTCGGAGATCGCCGGTACCTGGCGCGCCAAGGCCACCGGCCGCAAGCTCGACCTGACGCTCACGCCCTTCGGGCCGCTGTCCGCCGCCGTCCGCCGCCAACTGGAAGCGGAGGCCGACACTGTGGCCGCGGCCCGCGGTGCAGCGGAGGCTCGGCTGCACATCACCTAGGGCGCATTCTTCCCCGTCGAAACAGCTGAGGGGGCGTGCGCCGGCGTGCGGTAATCTGCGGCGGACGATCAAGCTCAGGGGTGGGGACTTCATGAGGCAGGACTTGACGCGGTGCATCGTCCCGGCGGCGCTGGCGGTACTGGTGCTGGCCGGCTGTTCGTCGGCGCCGGACGGCGGCGCGGCCGCGCGGGACGAGCCGGCCAAGAAGCGGGGCGCGCAGGCCGGGGCGAGGGCGGGGACCACGGCCGAGGGTGCGCCCCTCGGCGGCGCCGGCACGCCGTGCGCCCTGCCCGTCTCGTTCAGCACCGCGCCCGACTGGAGCGCGGAGAAGGTGACGGCCGGGGACGACCCCGAGTTCGCTTCGCTCGCGAAGCAGGGCACGGTCGAGCTCGTCTGCGAGATCGACGCCAAGCCGGCCGGGAACATCGGCTTCCTGCGGGTCTGGACCAGCGACGGCACCGGCACACCGCGCAAGGTGCTCGAAGACTTCATGGCGGACGAGAAGAACGCCGGGACGATCCGCTACCGCGAGACGAAAGCCGGCGAACTCCCGGCCACCGAGGTCACCTACGTCATCACCAGCGAGTTCCTGGACGAGCCGAAGAAGGAGCGGGCGCTCGCCGTCACTACCCGGAAGGGCGCGGCGGTGCTGCACCTGGGCGGGCTGGACACGCAGGAGCATCAGCAGATGCTCCCGGCGTACGAGCTGGCGAAGAAGACCATGGCAGCCACGGACTGACGGCCGCCCCGACCTCGCGATGCCGCCGACGGAACGAACGGGCCGTCTGCCCGAACCGGTCCGCTCCTCCTGCTCGCCGTCCTGCTCAGCCGTCCTGCTCAGCCGCCTGTCCCGGCCGCTCGTACCGCTGCCCGGCCTGGACGAGCCGGGGGAATCGCCCCACGTGGCTGAACAGCGGGTGGCAAAGGGCCGTACAACACCTTGCCCCTTACAGCCACCGGCTGGGGCCGGGCCTTCACCGGGCCGGTTCCTCTGCCGAACCGCGACGAGCGAACGATGCCCGGGCAGGGATACTTTCGACAGGGCGGGCAGGTTACCCGCAATAGAGTCGGCAGATGCGTGCGACGAATCCGTCAGCCTCCCGGAGGAGGTGCACGAGCGTTCATGGGAGTGACGGCCGTATGGACCGCGCTGGACCAGCAGACGAGCCTTCGGGCGCATTCGCCGCCCAGGTGGCCGAGGCCGCTGAAGCCGTGGTGTCCGCATGGACGCAGGCCGCTCGTACCGCGTCTCCACGGCTTTCGGCGCTCCAGCTGGATGCGCTGCTGATCGCCCGGCGGCACCCGGGCATCAACCTCACCGGGCTGGCCTACGCGGTCGGTACGGCCCCGCCCGCCGTCAGCAGGCTGTGCGACCGGCTCGAAGCGGCCGGCCTGCTGCGCCGCGAACCGGCGCCCACCAGCCGACGGGAGATCGGGCTGGCTCTGACGCCGCAGGGCCATGAGCTGATCGACACTCTTTTCGCCCGCCGCTACGCGATGTTCGGCGCCGTTCTCAGCCGCATGCCGGCCGCTGAACGCGACGAGCTCCTGGCCGGACTGCTGGCCTTCGCGAAGGCCGCTCGGCCCGGCGGCCTGGACCAGGACCGGGGTGGGTAGCCGGGCCGGCCGGCGGCAGGGGGCATCGGCGGGCCTTCCTCGCCAGTCCAGAGGCACGACAGCGGCACCGTCAGACGAGTCGGTTCTCATCGTTTCTTCCTCCGCTGTCCGCCGGAGCTCCGTGCGGACGGCGACAGGCCCGTGATGCGCCCCCACCACGCCGTACGCAGGTTCCATCCTGCCCGGGTCACCGCAAACATGGCTCGGCGGTCGCGGCCTCAGGCGATGTCCGCCGAGTGCCTTTCGGCGTCGGCCGCGCCGCCGGGCCCCGTACAAGCGGCGGCAGCGGTGTGGAAGGCTTCGAGCCCTTCGGCAAGGGCGGCCAGCTTCGCGGGGGTCATCTCCTGCAGTACGGTCTCGAGTTCGCGCACCCGGAACGTACGCAAATCGGCCAGTGCGGTATGCCCGCGCCGGCTCAGTCGCACCTCGATCTCCCGGCGGCTGGTGGCGCTCGGAGACCGCTCGACGAGGCCGGCGGCCTCCAGACGGTCGCACAGCCGGCTCACGGACGACGGCCGTGAGCCCAGCGCCTCACCCAGGGCACGGAGGTTGACCCCCTCCTGCCCCTCCAGCACGGTCAGCGCGCGCAGCTGCGACGGGGACACCGGACCCGAGGGAACGGCTTCCTGGCCCCGGCCCCACAGAAGCTGCAGCAGTTCCAACGCCGCGCATGCGTCATGAGCCACCTGCTGATGGCCGGTGGAGTGCATGGTGCGAAGCATCGCACCACTGTCTCACCCTGAAGAGTGGTTTGTCAGCCGCCCCCTCGCCCCGGGCCCGCGTGCCCGGCGCCGCGCTATCGGTCCGTGAGCAGGCGGTCGGCCGACGCCGCGGTGAAGTAGTCGGCGTCTTTGGGGCGCTTGAGCGAGGGCCCCTGGGGACGGCGGGCCGGTTCGAGGTGGGGTATGTGCTTCGAACAGTGGATGTACGCCTCGACGACGGTGACGCGGACCCAGAATTCGGGCTGTCGCCCCGGAGCTGTGTCGACCGGCAGCAGGGGGTGGGCCGCGCGCAGATCATGGTCACCCGTCAGCCGGGCCGGGCCGTTGATGTGCAGCCCTATGTGGTGCTGGGTGAAGTCGACGAACAGCAGCCCCGCGTGCGGGTTCTCCGACATGTTGCCGGCGCTGGCCATGACGCCGTTCCCCCGGTACTCCGGGTAGGCGAGCGTGTGGTCGTCCAGGACGGTGACGAATCCCGGCGGGCCGGCCCGGAAGCTCGCGTCGCAGTGGCCGCGCGCGTCCGCAGTGGACAGGAAGACCATCGACTGACGGCTGATGAAGTCCCGCATCGGTGCCGTCAGATGGGGATGGACCTGCCGGGCGTAGAAGGCCTCCGCGCGCTCCGCGGTGCCGAGATGGTCTTGCAGCATGCGCTCCCCGCGAGAGGGCGCGGCGTCGTGGCTCGTCACAGGTATTCGCTCTCGGGCTGGTGTCGGGAGGGGGCGAGGGGCGTGGTCAGGACGGGATCACCGAGCGGGTCGTGGTGGATGCGGGCCACGGGCACCCCGTCGCTTCTCAGGATCCGGGCGGCCGCGGTGACCATGCCGGGCGGCCCGCACAGGAAGGCCTCATGCTGCCCCCAGGGTCCGAACTCGCGCAACACCTGCGGCAAGGTGCCCTCGCGGCCGGCGATGTGCTGGTGCGACACCGCGGCTCGTACGGAGAGCCAGTGCTGGCGCTGGGCCATCCTCAGCATGTCGTCGAGGCCGTAGAGCTCCTCCGCGGTGCGGGCCCCCACGAAAAGGTCGACGTAACGGCGCATGTCACTGAGGGCCGCCTCTTCCAGGAGGGCGCGGATCGGCGCGAGGCCCGTTCCGCCCGCGACACACACCAGGTCGCGGTCACCGGCCGCGGCCAGCGTCATGTCGCCCTGTGGTGGCCCCAGCGTGACGATGTCTCCGACGACTGCTTGATGCACCAGGGCATTGCTCACCCGGCCGCCGGGGACGGCACGGATGTGGAAGGTGAGCGAGGAGTCCGCCCGGGGAGCGTGGGCGGGTGAGTACTGGCGCCAGACCTTGCGCTGCCAGGGCGTCCGCATGCTCACGTACTGTCCGGCCTCGTACGGATAGGGAACGTCCGGCCGGACCGTGATCTCGGCTATGCCGTGGCCCCGGTGGTCGTGCCGGACGATCTGCGCCTCCCAGGTGGCGGGCCGCAGGCGGGTGTCGTCCGCGGCGGCCAGGATCATCACCCGCGCCGCGGTGGTGTAGGCGCGGGTCCAGGCGGCTTCGGTCTCCGCGGTCCACGCGGTGCCCGCGTAGCGCGCGAGGGAGGCCAGGAGGCACTCGCCGACGGCCGGGTAGTGGGCTTCGAGAGCCCCGAACTTCCGGTGGTCGCGTCCCAGGAGAGTGCAGAACCGTACGAGGTTCTCCGCATCGTCGACCAGGTCGACGATGCGCAGCAATCCGCGCAGCAGCCTGTCGCGCTGTCCGTCCATGTTGTCCGGGAAAAGCTCTCTGACCTGCGGGTAGCGGGCGAAGAGGATCGTGTAGAAGTAGACCGTGAGGTCGGCCGCGTGGGGTTCGACCACGGCCAGACCGGCCCGTACGAGCGTGATTTCGCGGTCGGTCAGCGGTCTGGGCGCCATTCCGGGGGCGGAGGCGTCCGTGGGGGCCGGCATGGCCGCCGAGGACCTCTCCGGGGGCGTCGAACGTGCGGGCAAGGGACTTGTCGCAATCGCAGAGTGGCCCGGCCGTTGTCCTGAACCGAGCGAGGATGTGGTCGTTCGGGGCCCCACCGTGGCGTGCTGGGAGTTGCTCAGGCACCGCCTCGCGCAGTGCGTTCCGCTCGCTGGGACGGCTCAGTGATCCTGATGGCCAGCGCGAGGGTGTCGTCGCGGTGGAGGACGACGGTGTGCATGTCGGCGGCGATGGCTGCCGGGATCTCCGTCAGCGGCCTCGACTCGTGCCGGCGCGCTGCCTCGATGAGGCGGATCTCGCCTTCCGTCGGGTCCCGGCGGCTCTCGGTGAGACCGTCGGTGTAGAGGATGAGAAGGTCGCCCGGGCCGATGTCGGTCCGCAGGACCTCCTCGCTGCCGGGCAGAGGGAAGCCGATGCCCCGGCCGCGGAGTTCGAGGTATCGCGCGGTGCCGTCGGCCCGGACGAGAAGGGCGGGAGGGTGGCTGCCGTTCGCCAGGTGGAGTTCGCCCGTGGCCGGGTCCAGCCGGGCGAGGAGCGCCGTAGCCATCAGCTCGGGGTCCAGCGGCATGAGGATCTCGTGGGTGCGGGCGAGGATCGACTTCAGCGGATGGCCTTCGAGGGCCAGGGTGCGTACGGCATGGGTCACGTTGAGGGCGCTGCGGGTGCTTCGTACGCCATGTCCGAGCGCATCGACGACCGTGATGTGCAGGGTGCCGTCCGGGAGCGGGAACCAGTCGTAGAGGTCTCCGCCGGTGGGCGCGTTGGAGTCGGCCGGTGCGTAGTGGACCGCGAGTTCCAGGCCTTCGATGGCGAGGGGCGGCGGGCGCAGGGCGTCTTCGAGCTCCTGGAGGATCTGGCCGTGGGCCTTGCGCAATTGTTCGTCGCGTTCGTCCAGTTGTACGTACAGGGCGAGGACGCCGGCGTTGGTCTCGGCGAGCTCGTGCTTCAGACGGCGGTGTTCGGCGACGAGGCCGTCGGTCTCGGCGAAAGCCGCGCGGAGTTCCTCCTCGACGGCCTGGGTCTGCGCGCAAGGTGTGCCGTCCGGCCACGGTGCGTCGAGCCGGGCACCGCTGCCGGCTGCCGCCAGGGCGCCGGAGCCGGGGCGGTCGGCCTGCGCGGGGACGGGGATGTGCCAGGTGACGGAGTAGCGGGAGGGGTCCGTGGCGGGCAGGGGCAGATCCTTCGTAGTGGGCGGGCCGGACGCGTTCGGAAGGTGGAGTGTGACAGCCAGGACGTGGGAGTCCGTACCCGGGCCCCCATCCGGGCCCGCGTCCGTACCCGCGTCCCGTACCCGCGCGGCGCTGAGGGAGACCGGCCGGCCCGCGCGGAACTCGTGGCCGGCCAGGTCGGTCACGGACAGCACCAGGCGCGCCCTGACGTCGTCGGGCAGCCGGTGTTCGCGTGCGAGGCGGCGCACGGCCTGGCGCAGGGGAGGCAGAGTACGGATGGGACGGTCGGTCATCTGGGCCCTCGGTGAGGCTTGACGGCAAGCACGGTGGCGTCGTCGCGGCCGGAGCGGTGGCCATGGGCGACGGATGTGGCGAGCAGCGGCGGTGGCAGACGCAGCAGGAAGGGGGACGGGGCGTGGGCCCATTGGGAGTTGATGCCGTCGCTGTGGAGTACGGCGGTGGTTCCGGGGGCCAGCGGGACGAGGTGCGTCTGAGGGGTGGGCATTCTCCAGCCGACGACGCCGGGCTGACCGGTCAGCCGGTGGTGGACGCCCCCGGGGGAGACGGCCAGGGCACGGACGTTGCCGATCCCGCAGAACTGCGCGCGTTCCGAGTACTGCGCGCGTTCCGAGTACTGCGGGTGCTCGGAGTACTGTGCCTGTTCGGATTGCCGCGCGTGCTCGGATTGCCGCGCCTGTTCGGAGTGCAGGCGCAGGAGGCCGACAGCCGCGCCGCGGGTATGGCGCAGCGCCCGGTGGAGCGCTGTGAGGATCTCGGGCAGCGGCCGGTCCGCCGCGGCGTCGAAGGCCCGCAGGGCGGTCTGGGCCGCCTCGGCCGCGTGAGGTCCGTGTCCGAGCCCGTCGATGACGATCGCGGTGCGGACACTGCCGTCCTCGACGACGGCGCCCGCGTCCCCGCAGTCCTGTTCGCCCTCGGCGGGCAGGCAGATGAAACCCGCGTCCCGGCACACCGGTTGCGGCTGGCCGGGCAGCGCCAGGCGGGCACAGACCAAGGTACCGACGCCGACCTGGGTGCGGATGGTGAAGTCCGTCGCTATGCGGCTCACGGCTCCCAGGCCGGCGCCCAGGGTGCCGGTCGTCGAGTATCCGTCGGCGAGACAGCGGCGTAGTTCGGGCATGCCCGGACCGCGGTCCGCCGCGAGGATCTCCAGGCCGAGGCCCAGCGGCAGCGGCTGGATGTACAACGCGCCGTCTCTGGCGTGCTTGTCGAGGTTGCCGGCCAGTTCGGAGGCGAGGACCGCGGCCCGGTCGGACATCGCTCCGGGGAGCCGGCACCGCTCGGCGATCGAGCGGGCGGTCGCGGAAGCCAGGTGGACGGCGCTGTAGTGGTCGATCCGTACGAGCGCGGTGGGCAGTACGGCCGGACGCGTCACCGGGACACCCACCGGGTGGCGATCACCGTCGTTCCGGCGCCCGGTGCGGTGCGTACCTCGAAGTCGTCCATGAGACGTCGGGCGCCGCCCAGACCGTGGCCCAGCCCCGCACCGGTGGTGAAGCCGTCGACGAGCGCGGCGTCGACATCGGGGATGCCGGGGCCTTCGTCCCGTATGGTCAGCCGCAGTCCCCTCGCACCGTGGCGGCGCGGGTATTCGATGGTGAGCACCCCTCCCCCGCCGTGGATGTAGGCGTTGCGTGCCAGCTCACTGGCCGCGGTCACCACCCGGGTCTGGTCGACGATGCCGAAGCCGACGGAGACGGTCGCCGAGCGCACCGTATGACGGACCGTGAGCAGGTCCTCCTCCGTGGCCAGTACCACTTGCGTGGCGGGCTCCGCGGGGGCCGCGACTGCGGCTTCGGTCCTGCTACGGCGTGGTGCGGGGGCGGTGGTGCTGTTAGCGAGTCGAGTCACGGTGGGCCCCTTCCGGGGGCTGCGGACTTTGGTGCCAGCCCAGGGCGGCCATGCCTTGCTCCGCGTTCAGCGCGGTCTCCACGCCGACGAGTTCGATCCCGAGTTCGACCAGTGTGATGGCGACGGGCGGCCGCATTCCGGCCACGATCACGCGTGCGCCCAGCAGCCTGGCCATCATGGTCAGCTCCATGAGCGTACGTGCCACGAACGAGTCGATGATCTCGAGCCGGGAGATGTCGATCAGGACGCCGCGTACGCGGTCGGCCGAGATGCGCTCCGTGAGCTCGTGCGTGAAGGCCAGGGCGGCCTTGTCGTCCAGCTCGTCGAGCAGCCCGGTGACCAGGATGTCGCCCAGACGCAGGATGGGAACACCGGTCGACGAACGGCCCGTCATCGCGCCGCCGCTACGTCGGGCGTGGGCAGGGAGCCGGCCGTCAGTTTGACGGCCTCGGACAGGGCGTCGGACAGGGTGGCCCGGGTCATGATGGTGGACAGGTCGATGCCCAGCTGGGCGATGGTCTGCGCGATCGGCGGCCGGATGCCGCTGATGATGCAGTCCGCACCCATCAGCCGGACGGCGTTGACGGTCTGCATCAAGTGTTGCGCCACAGCGGTGTCCACCGTCGGTACGCCGGTGATGTCGATGATGGCGACCGTCGCCTCCTGGTCCTGGATGGCCTGGAGCAGGTTTTCCATCACGACCTGCGTGCGCGCGGTGTCGAGTGTGCCGATGAGCGGTACGCCGAGAACCTGTCGCCAGAGCCGGACGACGGGGGTCGAGAGCTCCAGCAACTGCCTGCTCTGCCTCCGGATGATCTCCTCGCGCCCTTCGACGTAGGTGTCGAAGGACAGGGCCCCGGCCGCGTCCAGCAGTCGGTTGATCACCAACGCCGCGGCGAACAGTTCCCTGCCCTCCTGGGTGCTTTCCTGCACGGCCTCCAGCAGAGCCTCCTTGAGGGCGAGGACGGCCAGCGCCGTAGCGGTCGGGGACTCACCGCCCCTGGCCCTGCGCAACGACAGACCGGTTACCGCGCGGTGGAGTTCGGCGTGCGAGTTCGCGATGCGGTCGATCGGCAGGTCGCTGTCGAGACCGGTGATCAGGGCGGCAACGAGGGCGTCGGCTTCCTCGCGCAGCGCGCCCTCGCTCGTGCCGCCGCTCAGGGCGTCCTGCTGCACCTGGAGCCGCACCCACCGGTCGGCTATGTCTTCGACACGTCCCCGCATGGCGCTCGCGACACACTTTCGGGCCACCGCTTCGCTGCTGCTCACCCAGACTTCCCTTCACGACTCCCACCGGCACACGGGCCTTGCGGCCGGCCGGGCGATCCTGCTCCGTTCAATTGTTGCCGTGCGGCAAATATGGGCACGGCGCGCTCGGCCAGGGAACGCTGGGCGGCGCCCGCGGCTGTCACGTGAAGAACCGGTGCCCACGATGCGCCGGGCTAAAAGTGCGTCGGCCCACGAGATCGTCAGCCGTTGACCGACCGGCGCCGGATCGGTGCCGCGCCGCGTTCCGCATCATGTGCCGCACGAATGCCGTACCCGAAGGCGTAACTCCTTCGCGCGGTCAGCCGGCTTCGGCAGAGTGACAGCCACGACGTCATCCGGCCAAGATCGTCCCGGCCGTCGGGAAGGGCCCGTGACGGCTGCCCGCAGCTCACTCCGCCGGCCGCTCGCCACCTCACTTCGGGTGTTCCGCTGAACCTGCTGGGTGAACCCGTAAAGGATCTGCCGCGGAGCCTCCGGTAACGTCACAAGCTATGAGCCATCCGCATCCCGAACTCAAAGCCGCCCCTCCCCTGCCCGCCGGAGGACTGAGGGTCGTCGCCCTGGGCGGCCTGGGGGAGATCGGCCGCAACATGACCGTCTTCGAGCACGCAGGCAAACTGCTCATCGTCGACTGCGGCGTGCTGTTCCCCGAGGAGACCCAGCCCGGGGTCGACGTGATCCTTCCCGACTTCACCTCGATCCGGGACCGCCTGGACGATGTCGTGGCGGTGGTGCTGACCCACGGCCACGAAGACCACATCGGCGGCGTTCCGTACCTGCTGCGTGAACGGTCCGACATTCCTGTCGTCGGCTCCAAACTGACGCTGGCCTTCCTCGAAGCCAAGCTCAAGGAGCACGGCATCAGGCCGCGCACCGTGCGGGTGCGCGAGGGCGACCGGCGGAGCTTCGGCCCCTTCGACTGCGAGTTCGTGGCGGTCAACCACTCCATCCCGGACAGTCTCGCGATCGCGATCCGCACGCCCGCCGGGATGGTGCTGCACACCGGTGACTTCAAGATGGACCAGTTCCCGCTGGACGAGCGGATCACCGACCTGCGGGCCTTCGCCCGGCTCGGCGAGGAGGGCGTCGACCTCTTCCTCACGGACTCGACCAACGCCGAGGTCCCCGGCTTCACCACGTCCGAGCGCGATCTGAATCCCGCGATCGAGCAGGTCATGCGTACCGCCCCGCGACGGGTCATCGTCTCCAGCTTCGCCAGCCACGTGCACCGCATCCAGCAGGTGCTGGACGCGGCCCACCAGTACGGCCGCAAGGTCGCCTTCGTGGGCCGGTCGATGGTCCGCAACATGGGCATCGCCCGCGAGCTCGGATACCTGAAGGTTCCGTCCGGCCTGATCGTGAGTCTGCGCGAGCTGGAGAAGCTGCCGGACAACAAGATCACTTTGGTGTGCACCGGATCGCAGGGCGAGCCGATGGCCGCGCTGTCCCGGATGGCCAACCGGGACCATGTGATCCGCATCGGGAAGGGCGACACCGTCCTGCTCGCCAGCTCCCTGATCCCGGGCAACGAGAACGCCATCTACCGGGTGATCAACGGACTGACCCGGTGGGGCGCCCACGTCGTGCACAAGGGCAACGCCAAGGTGCACGTCTCCGGGCATGCCAGCGCCGGTGAACTCGTCTACTGCTACAACATCGTCAAGCCCCGGCACGTGATGCCCGTCCACGGCGAGTGGCGCCACCTGCGGGCCAACGGTGACCTGGCCATCCGTACCGGCCTCGACCCCGACCGCGTCGTCATCGCCGACGACGGCGTCGTCGTCGACCTCGTCGACGGACGCGCCTCCATCACGGGCAAGGTCCCGGCCGGTTATGTCTACGTGGACGGCATGACGGTCGGCGGCGCGACCGAGGCTTCGCTCAAGGACCGCCTCACCCTGGCCGAGGAGGGTGTCGTCACGGTCGTGGCGATCGTCGACGCCGACACGGGAGCACTGGCCGAGGCCCCCGACTTCCTGGCGCGGGGCTTCGTCCACGACGACACCACCTTCGAGCCGGTCGTCCCCGTGATCGAGAAGGTCCTGGCCACCGCGGCCGCGGAAGGCGTCGGAGACGCCCACCAGCTCGAACAGCTCATCGCCCGCGCTGTGGCGTCCTGGGCGTTCCGGACCCACCGCCGCAAACCCCTCATCATCCCGGTCATCATCGACGCCTGACAGGGAAGACCGGTGGCTTCCGCCCGGGACGCGGCAAGCGTCCCGGGCCCGGCCCGGACTGAGGAAAGGTCAAACCGATGGGTGCGCGTTTCCAGGAGCTCGACTGGCGCCCGACACCGCTGGGCGAGATCAGCCTGCGGCGCAGGCGCGATCCGGCGTCGGGTACCGACGTGTACGAGGTGAAGCTCGGTGACGAGTTCCTGATGTCCAGCCTGTTCACGGAGGGCGAGACCGAACTCACCCGGCTCGGCCTGGCGGAGCTGCCGGACACCGCACTGGACGTCGCCGTCGGCGGCCTCGGTCTCGGATACACCGCTCAGGCGGCCCTGGACGACCGGCGCGTGCGCTCGCTGGTCGTCGTCGACGCGCTGGGAGAAGTGATCGACTGGCACCGGCGCGGGCTGGTGCCGCTGGGGGCCCGCCTGGCGTCGGACGCACGATGCCGCCTGGTGCAGGGCGATTTCTTCGCGATGACCGGCGATCCCCGAGGCCTGGATCCCGAGCAGCCGGACCGCCTGTTCCACGCCGTCCTGCTGGACGTCGACCATTCGCCGCGCCATGTCCTGCACCCGAGCCACGCGGCGCTCTACCGGCCCGCCGGGCTGCGCGCTCTTGCCGGCCGTCTTCACCCCGGCGGCGTCTTCGCCCTGTGGTCGAACGATCCGCCGGACGAAGAGTTCGTTTCCGTGCTCGCGAGCGTCTTCGCGGAAACCGAAGCCCACGTCGTCGACTTCCCCAATCCCCTGCAAGGCGGAAGCTCGTCCAACACCGTTTATGTGGCGCGGAGTCACACCGGCACCTCGGCGGAACCGCTCGGGTTCGGCCGGTCGGCCCAGCGGCCCTGCGCGTAGCACCGTCCGTTTTTACGCTGGTGCAATGATCACCAGGTCTCGTGTTCGCGGAGCTCTTGCCGGGGCGTCGGCTCTCGGTGCGCTGGCCATCCTGCCCCCGCCGGCCACGGCCGCCGTCCAGGACGATCCGTTGCCGCCGCCCCGGCCCGCTTCCGTCAGCAAGGCCCTGTTGCACCGGATGGGCACCCATGTGCGCCCGAAGCCCGGGGCGCCCGCCCTCCCGCGAGACGTGTCGGCGCTGTCGTGGCTGGTGGCGGACGTCCGTACGGGCGACGTGCTCGCCGCCCACGACGCGCACCGGCGTCTGCCGCCGGCCAGCACCCTCAAGACGCTCTTCGCCCTCACCACCCTCCCCCGCCTCTCCGGCACGGCGCTGCACAAGGTCACCGGTCCCGAGCTGGCCACGGTGGGCGAGGGCAGCAGCATGGTGGGCGTGTCCCCGGGACACACGTACCGGACCGCGGATCTGTGGCGGGGTGTCTTCCTGAGCTCCGGCAATGACGCCGTCCACGTACTGGCGGAGATGAACGGCGGATGGAAGGCCACGGCGGCGCAGATGCAGGCCAAGGCCCGTGCTCTGGGCGCACTGGACACCCATGTGGTCTCGCCGGACGGCTACGACGCTCCCGGCCAGGTTTCGTCGGCGTACGACCTGGCTGTCTTCGGGCGCTCCGGGCTTGCCGATCCCCAGTTCGCCCAGTACGCGGCGACCGCCGGCACCCGGTTTCCCGGCGCCACGCGCAGCGACGGGAGCCCCACGTGGACGTTCCAGATCCGCAACACCAACCGGCTGCTCACGGGCAGCGACGGAGTCAAGCCGTACCCCGGCCTCATCGGCCTCAAGAACGGCTACACCACCCGCGCGGGCCACACCCTGATCGCCGCCGCCCACCGCGACGGCCGCCGCCTCCTGGTGACGGTGATGAACCCTCGGCGGGGCGGCGGCCACGCCGTGTACGAGGAGGCCCGCGCCCTGCTCGACTGGGGTTTCGCCGCCGCGGGGCGGGTCCACCCTGTCGGATCGCTGCAGCCGCCCCCCGCAGGCCGGGATCCGCAGACCGCGCCGGTCTCGGCCGCGCAGGCCGCCGCGCTGAACCGGGAGGAGCCCGGCTCGGGCTTCGCGTACTCCTGGCTGGGCGCGCTCGTCGGCGCGGCATGCCTCACGGCAGGTGTCATCGTGTGGACGCGCGGCGGCCTCCGGGGCCGGTCGCGCAAGCCCCGGCCGGCCGGCCGCTAGGCGGCCGCATCGCGAACGTCCGCATTCCCTCCCCCATCGAACACCCCCTGTGACCTGGGGCTCTTGATGCCTCCCCCCGCACATATTCGCTGTGACCGGAGCCTCCCGCACGACAGAATGGAGCATCAGAAACTGGGAGGGACCCATGAGCCAGGTGTACCTGACTCTGCAAGAGCTGCTGCCGCCGGACGAGTTGGCCGCCGCGCTCGACGCCGGACACGTCACCCGCAAGCCGCACCCCGAGCTGCCGCTGTCGATCTACACGTACACGCGGACGTGTCAGTACGAGCGGATCTGGAACGCGGTGACCACGCGGTGCCGGGGGCTCGTCGCCGACGACGTCACCGGTGAGATCGTCGCGCTTCCGCTGCCGAAGTTCTTCAACGTCGGTGAGCACGAGGCCGGTCAGCCGTACGCGCCCGCTCTGCCGGACGAGCCGTTCGAGGTGTACGACAAGGTCGACGGCAGCCTCGCGGTGGTGTTCCACTACGCCGACCGGTGGCGGGTCGCGTCCAAGGGCTCCTTCGTCAGCGCGCAGGCGAGGTGGGCGCAGCGCCGGCTCGACGGCAAGGACACGTCGGCCCTGTCGCCCGGTGTGACGTACCTGGCGGAGATCCTGTACCCGCAGAACCGAATCGTCGTCGACTACGGCGACCGCCGGGACCTGGTGCTCCTCGCGGCGTTCGGCAGGGACGGCGCGGAGATACCCGTCGCCGAGGCCGGGACCGCCTGGAAGGGCATCGGGTCCGTGGTCACGGTGTGGCCTGCCATGCCCCTCGCCGACCTGATCGCGCTGACCACGTCGAACACGATGCCCGGCGGCCGGTCCACCTCGGGAACGGACGCCGAGGGCTTCGTGCTGCGCTTCGCCTCCGGTGTGCGGGCGAAGGCCAAGCTCTCCGAGTACGTACGGCTGCACAAGGTACTGACGGGGGTCACCGAGCGGGACATCTGGCGCGGCCACGGCATCCAGCGGTTCGCCGGGATGTCCGCGAAGCGGCTGGCTCAGGGGCTGGGGTGCTCGCGCGCCGAGCTCGGGGGAATCACGGCGGCGGGCGGGCGGCCGCTGGACGCACTGCTGGAGCAGGTGCCGGACGAGTTCGACGCCTGGGTGCGCGGGGTGATCGCACGCCTGGAGGACGAGGCGGCGGCGCGTGAGCGGGCCATCGACGAGGCGTTTCGCGAGCTCGCCCATCTGGCCGCCGACCGGGGGGCGTTCGCGCGCGCTGTCCGGGAGCTTCCCGACGCGCAGATCCGGGCCGCCATGTTCCTGCGGCTCGACGGACGCCCGACGGACCTCGTCGTGTGGCGGGCCGTGCGGCCGGAGGCGGCCGACCCGTTCACGACCGATGAGGAGAACTGACCGTGCCCGTAGTACACGTCATGACGGGACTGCCCGCGTCGGGCAAGACGACCGCCGCGCGGCAATTGCAGGCGGACGCCGGGGGCCGCATGCGCCGGGTCAACCTCGACGACCTGCGGGCCATGCTCGATCTGCCCGCGGTCGAGCGGGGCCGGTCATGGGCGCACGAGCAGACGGTGCTGGCGATCCAGGACGCCGCGGTGCGGGCTGCCGTCGACGGCGGCTTCGACGTGGTGGTCGACAACACGCACCTGACGCCCCACATCCCCAAGCGGCTGAAAGCGGCGGTCGCCGACCTGGCCACGTTCACCGTGCACGACTTCACCGACGTACCCGTCGAGGAGTGCGTACGCCGCGACTCCGAGCGGGAGAAGCGCGTGGGCGAGGAGATCATCCGGATCCTGGCCGACAAGCACGCGCAGGTCACCAGGGGCGGCTGGCGGCTCACCGACGCGTGGCTGAACGACCAGCCTCCCGTAGAGCCCTACGCACCCGACCCGTCGCTGCCGACGGCGGTGATGTGCGACATCGACGGCACTCTCGCCCTGACCGGCGACCGTGGGCCGTACGACTTCACCCGGTGCGAGGGCGACCTGCTCAACGTGTCGGTGTGCCAGGCGCTGCACTCCTTCAGGCGCGCCGACAGCGACGTGATCGTGCTCCTGTCCGGACGGGGTGAGGAGTACCGCACGCAGACGGAGTCGTGGCTGCGGCGGCACGACGTGCCGTACGACGAGCTGTGGATGCGCGCGGCTGGCGACGGGCGCCGCGACGACGTCGTGAAGGCGGAGCTGTTCGACCGGCACGTGCGCCACCGGTACGCGGTGCGGGTGTCTCTGGACGACCGTGACCGCGTGGTCGCTCTGTGGCGCCGTATGGGGCTGCCCACGTGGCAGGTCAACTACGGCAATTTCTGAGAGCCGCGGACGAACGTGGAGCGGGGGGGGGCGGGGGGCCCCGCGCGCGCGGGGCGCGGGGGGGGGGTGGGCGGCGGGAGGGCCCCCGCGCCGGCGGGGGGTGGTGGGCGGAGGAGGGGGACGGGG